>NZ_JBSFPS010000422.1:0-5482 GCF_053588315.1 Streptosporangium sp. NPDC003464
CGTGGGAGTGGGTGAGCTCGTCCTCGGTGCGGCCGATGAAGCTGATCTCGGGGATGGTGTAGATGCCGATCTGCTGCAGGTGGTGTATGCCGGGCCGAGCGTCGCGTTCGGCAGCCACCCCACCTCGCTCCCGGACGTCCTGGACGTCCTGGCCGGCACCGCGGACCCCAACACCGCCGCGGTCGTCGAGAGCCGCTACCCGCGGACCGCGCTCGGCCTGCTCGCCGGCCTCGGCCTGGCCGTCGCGGGGACGCTCATGCAGGGCGTCACCCGCAATCCCCTCGCCGACCCCGGGCTCCTCGGCATCACCGGGGGCGCGTCCGCCGCCATCGTCACCGCCCTGGCCTTCCTCGGCGCGTCCGGCCAGTCGGCCGCCGTGTGGTGGGCCCTGCCGGGGGCGCTCCTGGCGGGACTCCTGGTCCATGTCATCGGTTCGGCGGGCTCCGGCGCCGGGCCGGCGCGGCTCGTCCTGGCCGGCGCGGTCGTCTCGGCGATCCTGACGGCCTACGTCCAGGCGGTGGCGCTGAGCAAGCCGCAGGTCTTCGACGGCTACCGCTACTGGGTGGTCGGCGCGCTGGGCGGACGGGACTTCGAGGTCCTGGTGTCGGTCCTGCCGCCGGCCGCCCTCGGCCTGCTGCTCGCCGTACTGCTGGGGCCGGCTCTCAACACGCTCGCGCTCGGCGACGAGTCCGCCTCGGCGCTCGGCGCCAACCCCGCGCTGACACGTTCGGGCGGGCTCCTGGCGGCGACGCTGCTGAGCACGGCGGCGACCGCGGCGGTCGGTCCCATCGCCTTCGTCGGCCTGGCCGTCCCGCACATCGTCAGGGCGCTCGTCGGCGTCGACATCCGCATGCAGATCGCGTTCTCGGCCGTCGTCGGCCCCGCCCTGCTGCTGCTGGCGGACGTCGCGGGCCGCGTGGTCCTGCGCCCGCAGGAACTGATGGTCGGCGTGGTGACCGCGCTCGTCGGGGCGCCGGCGCTGCTGCTGGCCGTACGCCGGATGAGGGGCACCGCATGACACGGCCCCGCCCCGCGTCCCCGCGCGGCTACGTCACGATCGGCCGCGCGGTGGCGATCCCCGCCGCGCGCGTCCCCGTCATCGCCGGGACCGTCACCGTGTCGCTCGTCGTCGCCGCCGCCGTCGCCACGCTGACGCTCGGACGGCTCGGCATCCCCCTCGGCGACCTGGTGGGCGCTCTCACCGGGGGCGCCGAGGGGAAGCAGGCGTTCGTGCTGGAGCGGCTGCGCGGCCCGCGCCTGAGCGTGGCCGTCGGCGTCGGAGCCGCGCTCGGCCTGTCGGGAGCGCTGTTCCAGACGGTCACCCGCAACCCGCTCGGCAGTCCGGACGTGATCGGGCTGAGCGCCGGCGCCGGGGCGGGCGCCGCGGTCGCCGTGCTGCTCCTGCCCGGCGTGCTGCCGGCGCCCGCCGGCGCCCTGGCCGGCGCCGTGATCGCCATGGCGCTGGTGTACGTGTCGACCGGGACCGGATTCCGTAACCCCGGCCGCCTCGTCGTCGCGGGCATCGGCGTCCACTCGATCTCCACGGCGTTCATCCAGTACGTCGTCTACGCCGTGGAGCGGGACAAGGCCACCGTTCTCACCGCCTACGTCAACGGCAGCCTGGCGGCACGCTCGTGGGAGCACGCCGCCACGGTCTGGGTGATCCTCCTGGCCGTGGCACCGCTCGTCGCGCTCATCGCCCGGCGTCTCGACATCTCCGAGCTGGGTGACGGGCTCGCCGCCGGGCTCGGCGCCGAACCGGAGCGGACCCGGGCCGTCGCCGTCACGCTGTCGATCGTCCTGTCCGCCGGCGCCGTCGCCGTCGCCGGGCCCATCGCGTTCGTCGCCCTGACCGCCCCGCAGATCGCCAGACGGCTCACCCGCGGGCCGGGCCCGCATCTGACGCTGTCCACACTCGTCGGCGCGCTGCTGCTGGTGCTCGCCGACCTCGCCGCGCAGCAGTCGCCGATCCCGGGCAACCTGCCCGTCGGCATCTACACGCTGGCCGTCGGCGGGCTCTACCTGGGATATCTGCTGACCCGTGAATGGAGAAAAGGAAGCCTATGAGCAGCCGGGCAGTGCCACGCGAGACCGGACTGGGCGCACGGGACGTGACGATCTCCTACGGCGGCGCCCCTGTCGTGCGCGACGTCAGCCTCGACATCCCGCACGGCGGGTTCACCATGATCATCGGACCGAACGGATGCGGCAAGTCGACCCTGCTCAAGGCACTCGCCCGCACCCTGAGACCCGGACGCGGACGCGTCCTGCTCCACGGCCGGGACATCTGGTCGTACCGGGGGAAGGAGGCCGCCCGCCACGTGGCCCTGCTGCCGCAGAACCCGATCGCGCCCGACGGCATCACCGTGGGCGGCCTGGTACGGCGTGGCCGCTACCCGCACCACACGCTGCTCCGTCAGTGGTCGCCCGACGACGACACCGCGATCGGCTCCGCCCTCGAACGGACGGGCATGCACGGGCTCTCCGAGGCGCGGGCGAGCGAGCTGTCCGGCGGTCAGCGCCAGCGCGCGTGGATCGCCATGGTGCTCGCGCAGCAGACGGACCTCCTGCTGCTCGACGAGCCGACCACCTTCCTCGACATCTCCCACCAGTACGAGCTGCTGGAGCTCTGCCGCGAGCTGCACGAGGACGGCAAGACCGTCGTCGCCGTCCTGCACGACCTCAACCAGGCCGCCCGCTTCGCCTCCCACCTGATCGTGATGAACGAGGGGCGGGTGTTCGCCGAGGGGCCGCCGTCGGAGGTGCTGACCCCGCGACTGGTCGAGGACGTCTTCCGGCTGGCGTGCGACATCGTGCCCGATCCCCGGACGTCCACCCCGATGGTGGTCCCTCACTCCCGCCGGCCCTGAGGACGTCGTGGCCGAGGGGCGCGGGCGGGTGGCGGCACGGCGTCCGGTCCTGCCGGTCCCGCCCGGTACGGGGATCGTCATGTGATCCAGCCGGTCACCCCGAGTCATGTGATCCACTCGGTCACCCTGATGTGAGACGCTTGCCTGGGCATGACGCGTATCGCATAGGAGTCCGTCCATGGACGTGATCGGGGACCTGCTCACCGGTGTGCGGGCGCGGGGGGCGGCGTTCTGCCGGTCGATCGCCTCTCCTCCGTGGGGGATCAAGTTCGCCGTGTCGACGCCGCTGTCGGTGGCGACGATGGTGCGCGGCCGGGCGTGGGTCACCGGCGCCGACGGCCGGGCCCGGCCGCTGCGGCCGGGCGATGTCGCGCTGGTCAAGGGCGGCCGGCCGTACGTGATCGCCGACTCCCCCGCCACGGCGCCGGCCGTGACCGTGTACGGCGAGGAGTGCGAGGGCGACGTGGTGGGGCCGGGCCCCGACGCCTACGGGGCCGCCGGCGGCGAGGCGCTGCTGGTGACGGGCGCCTACCGGATGGCGGGCGACCTGTCGGCGCGGCTGCTGTCGGCCCTGCCCGAGCTGCTGGTCGTCCCGGGTGACGACGTACGGCCGGCGCCCGCGCTCGACCTGATCAGCGCGGAGGTCACCGGCTCGGAGCCCGGCTCGCAGGTGGCGCTGGACCGGCTGCTCGACCTGCTGCTGGTGCTGCTGGTGCGGGCCTGGTTCGCCCGTCCGGAGGCCGGGACGCCGGCGTGGTACGCGGCGCTGGCCGATCCGCAGATCGGCCGGGCCCTGCGGCTGGTCCACGACCGGCCGGGCGCCCCCTGGTCGGTGGCGTCGCTGGCGGAGGCCGTGGGCATGTCACGGGCGGCGTTCGCCCGCCGGTTCGCCGCCCTGGTCGGCCGGCCGCCCCTGGCCTACCTGACCGAGTGGCGGATGGAGCTGGCCGCCGACCTGCTGCGGCGGCCGGGGGTGACGGTGGCGGCCGCCGCCGAGAGGGTCGGCTACGCCGACGCGTTCGGCTTCAGCGCCGCGTTCAAGCGGGTCCGCGGCGTACCGCCGAGCCGGGCCGCGCTCCGCTGACCCCACGGTCTTCGGTGCCCGCGCGGCGCCCGGCCGCCGCCGGGCGCGCGTGGGGTGACGCAGGGCACGACGGCCCGGGCGCGCGTGGGGTGACGCAGGGCACGACGGCCCGGACACGCGTGAAGGTGACGCCGGGCACGACGGCCCGGACACGCGTGAAGGTGACGCCGGACACGACGGCCCGGACACGCGTGGGGGTGACACCGAGTGCGCCGGCCCGGACACGGGGAGGCCGTGCCCGGTCCGGCGCGCCGGTGTCCGGTCAGGAGCGGACGCTCAGGGGTTGGGGGCCGGGGTCGCGGTGGCCGTCGGGGTCGGGGTCGGGGTCCCCGGAGCCGTCGGGGTGGGGACGGGCGTCTCCGGAGCCGTCGGGGTGGGGGCCGGGTCCGTCGGGGTGGGGACCGGCGGAACGGTGGGGGTGTCGGTCACCGTGGGGGTCGGGACCGGGGTCTGCGGCGGTGTGGGACAGGACGCCGGGGGCCGCCACTTGACCGTGCCGGGCCATCCCTGCCGGGGGTACCACCAGCCGTTGCCGTGCCGGATCTTCCTGCTCGGCCGTGACAGGTCGTAGACATAGGCGGCCGTGGCCGCCTCTCCCTCGCGCGTGGCGGTCAGGGCCACCCAGTCACCCTGCCTGACCTCGCTGTTGCCGCGTCTGCCCGCCACGACGCGGGTGTCGTCGGTGACCGTGTACGCCTGCTCGAAGCCGTCGCGGCTCCGTACGGTGATCGACTCTTCGGTCACCGTGGTCGCCTCGCCGGTCTGGGCGAACACCGTGACGAACACGCACGGGTCCTCCGTCCCGGCCAGGAACTCCCCGTGCACGGCACCGATGAACTCCAGGGGGTGCGCGGTGGGCGACGCCGTGGCGGTGGGCGTGGGAGCGGGGGTCTCCGTCGGTGTCTCGGTGGGTGTTGCGGTCGGTGTCCCGGTGGGTGTTCCCGTCGGTGTCCCGGTGGGCGTCTGGCTGGCCGTCGCCGTCGGGGTGGGCGTCTCCGCCGGCGGCGGCGCGGGCGTCGCCGACGCCGCCGTGGCCACCCCGAGGCCACCCGACGCCAGCAACGCCACAGTCGTGGCGACGATCAGCGGCCGTGGGACGCTCCTGCGTGCCCCGCCCGTTCCGATCGGCTCCCGCCCGTCCGGCCTGTCATGGTTGGTCGGTGTCACCATGTCCTCCCGTCTACGGTGTTCCGGTTGAACGCCCGCCGGCCTGAGGCGATACGAGATCATCGCGCACCCGCCCCGTCACGGACGACGATCACGGCGGTTCCACCGCGATGATCTTCCGACGGGCCCTCGGAGCCTGCCCGCTCCCATCCGGTCCATGCGGACGCCCGCCGCCCGGTCCCCGCGCGCCGGCGCCTTCCAGCAGCTCATCCCGGCGATCGGCGCCCGCAGAAAATCCGGCGCGGGCGGCCGGGGGGGGGGGGCCCGCGGCCCCCGCCCCCGCCCGCGCGCGCCCCCGCGCCCCCGCGGGCCGGGGGTGGGCTGGGGGCGGCCCCCCGCCCCCCGCGCGCCGCGGGGCGCC
>NZ_JBSFPS010000423.1:0-5388 GCF_053588315.1 Streptosporangium sp. NPDC003464
GAACTCCGCGACCTCGCGGATCGAGCAGAACGCGGCGAACACCTCGTCACCGCACCGCACCGGGTACAGCCGGCCGGGTCCGGGGTCGACGCCCCGCCCTCCGGCCGGTATCAGGTCGCGGTCGCGGGAGCGAGCCATCGAAAAGCGTCCTCTCCTTCGCGGCGGGTCGGAAGGCGGGCCCGGGGTCGGGGACGGCCGCCGGCACAAGGATCGAGGGATAAGGTGAGCCCGCTGTCCAGATGCAGCAATCCGTCATCAGAGGAGCGGTTGTGCAGGATTCCGGCATCGAGCCCCAGCGGTTGCTGTCGGAGGCCGACCTCGAACTCATCGACGCCCTCCAGATCAACCCGCGGGCCAGCTGGGCCGACATCGGGGCGGCGACCGGCGCGGACCCGGTGACGGCGGCGCGGCGCTGGCGGCGGCTGAACAGCGCGGGGGAGGCATGGACCACCGTCGCTCTGGGGCAGCGCCAGATGCACGCGATGAGCATGGCGTTCTTGGAGATCGACTGCGCGGCCGGGGCGGCGGTCGAGGTCGCGGACACCCTCGCCAGGGCGGGGCACCTCATCACCGTGCAGCACGTCGCCGCCGGTCACGACCTTTTCGTGATCGCCGTCGCCGCGTCGATGCCGGCACTGGCGGACTACGTGCTCACGGACCTGCCGCGGGTGCCGGGCGTGGCGAAGGTGCGCACCCATGTCGCCACGCGCGTCTTCGAGGCCTCGTGCCGCTGGCGGCTGCGCGTGCTGCCGCCCCGGTCGGCGGGGGCGCTGGCCAGGCGAGCCGGGCCGGCGGAGTCCACCAGGCCGATGGACGAGGTCGACCGGCTGCTGTTCAAGGCCCTGCTCGCCGACGGCCGCGCCGGTTACTCCGAGCTGGCCGCGGCCGTCGGCGTCTCCGAACGCACGGTGCAGCGCAGGCTGTCACGGCTGGTGGCGACCGGCGACATCGACTTCCGCTGCGACCTGGCGCGCTCGCACGCGGGCTGGCACTCCTCGGCGGTGCTGTGGCTGCGGATGCCGGACGGGCTGCTGGAGGAGACGGGCCGGGCGCTGCTCGACTGGCCGGAGACGCGGACGTGCGCGGCGCTGGCGGGGGCCCGCAACCTGCTCCTCACCGTCGGCCTGCACGGCGTCTGGGACCTGCACCCGCTGGTGGTGCGCCTTGAGGAGCGGTTCCCGTACGTGAGCGTCGTCGACCGGCAGATCGTCCTGCGGCAGTCGAAGCTCTACGGGCGGATCCTCGACCGCCTCGGCCGCTGCACGGGCGTCGTCGCGGTGGATCCGTGGAGCCTGTCGCCGCGCCCCTGAGGTTCAGCGCGGCACGGGGACCGCGCCTCCCCGGGCCTCCCAGCACAGGCCGGCCCGCAGCACGTCGGCCTCACTGTGCCCCACCACCTGCAGGTCTCCGACGGCCAGCGCGGGCAGGCCGAGCGCGGACACGACGGCGGTGAGCCGGCCGACCTCGCCGCGGACGGCGGCCTCGTCGCATCCGGCCCGAGGCGCGGGGCCGCCGAGCGTCGGTGTGATCAGGACGTCGAGGCCGGACATCTCCGCGGAGAACCCGGCCCGGAGGGCCGAAAGCCGCTCGACGGCCCGGCGGTACTCCCGGTGGCCGATCCCGGCGGCGTCCTCCAGCTTCCGCCGCACGCCCGCGCTGTAGTCGGCGGCGTTCCTCGGGTAGGTGGCCTCGTGGGTGCGCCGGGCCTGCGCGCCCACGATCGTCCAGTACGGGGCGAGGATCTCGTACGGCAGGGCGATCTCGCGGACCGTGGCGCCCAGGTCGGCGAACTCCCCGGCCTGCGCGCATCCCTCGGCGACGCCGACGACCAGTCCCGACAGCGAGCTCGGCGGCTCGACGGCCTGTCCGCCGAGCACCCGCCACACGCGTGCGCAGTCGGCGACCGAGGTGGCCATCGGCCCGACCACGTCGAACATCGGGGCGAGGGGCGCGACCCCCTCGGCCGGCAGGGCGCCGACCCTCGGGCGCAGCCCGACCACGCCGCAGCAGGCCGCCGGGATCCGCACCGAGCCGCCGGTGTCCGTGCCGAGGCCGATCCGGGCGATCCCGGCGGCCAGCGCCGCCGCCGTGCCGCCGCTGGACCCGCCGGGAGCCAGGTGCCCGTGGCGCGGGTTGCGCACATCCCCCCAGTGCGGGTTCTCACTGGTGACGCCCCAGGCGAACTCGTGCTGGTTGGCCTTGCCGACCAGGAGTGCCCCGGCGCGCTCCAGCAGTTCGACGCAGGGGGCGGTGGTCAGCGCCTCCTGGCCGCCGTACAGGGCGGACCCGCGGGTGGTGCGGAGCCCGGCGACATCGATCATGTCCTTGACCACGAACGTCCAGGCCCACAGCTCGGGCGGGGTGGCGGGCACCGGCCGGTCGCGGCGTGCGAGCCGGTCGATGACCGGCTCGGCGCCGGACTCGATGAGGATGTTGTGCCCGCTGTGCAGGCGGATGGCCTCGGCGGATCTGGCGATCGCCGCCTGGTGTTCCACGGTCAGGGACCTCCTAACGCCCGCCCCAGCCGACGTGGGGCCGGCCGGTGACGGCCGGCGCGACGGGGTCGTCGCCGGCCGCGCCCATGATCCGGCACATGCTGGCAGATCCGCCGTTGCCCGTCGAGTGCGGGGCCGGCGCCGTCACCGGGCGCGGGGCCGTACCGGTCAGAGCGCCAGTGCGTCCAGCAGGGACCGCAGGCGGGCGGTCTCGCGGTCGGGGCGGATGAGGGTGAAGATGCTGCGGCTGGTGTTCAGCCACGGCACGTCGGCGACCACGACGTCCGGGCTGTGCCCGCGCAGCGCGAGGTCGGGGATGAACGCCGCGCCCATCCCCGCCTCGATCATGGCTATTGTGATCTTGAAGTCGTCGGAGTGGCCGGCCACCCGGGGGTGCAGGCTCCAGCGGGCGAACACGCCGTCGAAGAAGGAGGCGTCGCTGCTGGCCGGGTGGTGCGTGATCCAGGGCAGGTCGGCGAGCTGCTCGGCCCGGTAGGGCGCCAGGTCGGGCCAGCTGCGGGGCAGGACGACCTTGTAGCGGTCCTCGGCGATCCAGCGCCGGTCCAGCGTCGACGGCCATGACAGGCCCGCGTTGCCCACCTGGTAGACGATCGCCGCGTCCATCTCGCCGCCGGCGCCCAGACGCGGGATGAGCTGGGAGGACTCGGCGACCGAGACCCTGATGCCGGCGCGCTCCTGCGGTTGCATCCGCCGCAGGACGCCGGTCAGCACGTCGGCGAAGCTGGGGAAGATGCCCAGGTGGATCTGCCCCTCGCTGTTCCTGTGCACGGCCTGGACGGTGGCGACCATGCGCTCGATGTCGATGAGCACGCTCTCCGCGTGCCTGGCCAGCACTTCGGCGGCGTCGGTGGGCAGCACGCTGTGGGCGGAGCGGTCGAACAGCTTCACTCCCATCTGCCGCTCCAGCGCGGCCATCTGCTGGGAGACGGCTGAGGAGGTGTAGCCGAGCCGGTTGGCGGCGGCGGCGAAGGAGCCCAGGTGAACGACCTCACGCAGGGTGCGCAGGTGCTCGGGCTTCAGCATTAGGGTTCCTTGCTCTCAGGGTTGCTAAATGTCGTGTTTATAGCGCTTCCGACTTCTTTTCGCCACTCCTACAGTGATGGCCACCGTCACTCGAGCCCTAGAGAGTCACATGAGCATCCGCGTGTACCGAAACGCCGTCATCCGCACCGGAGACAGCGGCAACCCGCTGGCCCAGGCCATGGCCGTGGACGGCGGGCGGCTGCTGGCCGTCGGCACGGAGGCGCGGGTGCGCGAGGCCGCGGGCGGGGCGGCGGAGCTGATCGACCTGGAGGGCGCCGCGGTGCTCCCCGGGTTCTACGACGCCCACATCCACACCGCGCAGTACGCCCAGAGCCTGGACGCGGTGGACCTGCGCGAGGTGCGCTCCCTGGAGGAGGCGCTGGCCAAGGTGGCCGCGCACGCGGCGCGGCTGAGACCGGGCGCCTGGCTGTTCGGCGGCCGGTGGAACAGCAACACCTGGGATCCGCCGGCGCAGCCCGACAGGTACGCGCTGGACTCGGTCTGCCCCGAGCTGCCGGTCGCGCTGCCCAGCGTGGACGGCCACACGGTGTGGGCCAACTCCGCGGCCCTGCGGCTGGCCGGCATCGACGCCGGCACTCCCGACCCGGTGGGCGGTGAGATCGTCCGGGACCCGGGCGGGGAGCCCACCGGCATCCTGCGCGAGTCGGCCTCCTACCCGCTGCGCGACCTCATGGTCTCCGCAGACCTGCGCGAGCAGTTGCGCGCCGGGCAGGAGGAGCTGCTCGCGCTCGGCCTGACCAGCGTGCACGACATCGACGGCGAGGACTGCCGGGCCGCCTACCTGGAGCTGCGCGAGGCCGGTGAGCTGAAGCTGCGCGTGCACAAGGCGATCCCGATGATCCATCTGGAGGCGGCCATCGCCGAGGGGCGCCGTACCGGGCAGGGCGACGACTGGTTCCGCACCGGGCCGGTGAAGATCTTCAGCGACGGGGCGCTGGGTTCGCACACCTGCCACATGAGCGAGTCCTTCGCCGGTCAGCAGGGCAACGTGGGCATCGCGGTCACGCCGTACGAGGACCTGGTCAGGCTGTTCGGCGCGGCCGCGGGGGCCGGCATCGCGGTGGCCACGCACGCCATCGGGGACCAGGCCAACCACCTGGTCATCGACGCCTACGAGGCCGTCGGCCGCACGGCGGGGCTGCGGCACCGCATCGAGCACGCCCAGCACCTGCGGCCCGGCGACCTGGCCAGGATGGCCAGGCTGGGCATCGCCGCCTCGATGCAGCCCGTGCACTGCACCAGCGACATCGACCTGGTCGACTCCCTGCTGGCCGGGCAGGAGCTGGCCTCCTACGCCTGGCGCGGGATGCTGAACGTCGGCGTCGCGCTGGCCTTCGGCTCCGACGCCCCGGTCGAGCACCCCAACCCCTTCGCCGCGCTGTACGCCGCGGTGACCCGCACCCGCGCCGACGGCACGCCCGCCGGCGGCTGGCAGCCCGAGCAGCGGCTGAGCATGAGCGAGGCCCTCACCGCCCACACCCTCGGCGCGGCCTACGCCGCGGGCGAGGAGGACCTCAAGGGTGTCCTCGCGCCCGGCAAGCTCGCCGACTTCATCGCGGTGGACACCGACCCCTTCGTGGAGTCACCGGATGCGCTGCTGCGCACCAAGGTCATGACCACCGTCGTCGGCGGCGAAGTCCGCTGGCAGCAATCCTGAAGGAGCACCCCCCGTTGAACACCCGGATTCTCACCGCGCTCGCCGCCGGCGCGCTGCTGGCCGCCACCGCGGCCTGCGGCGCCCAGTCCCTCGACGGCGGCGGCGCGGATGGTCAAGAGCGGCCTGGACAGCGCCATGCGGGGCCAGCCGCTGGAGGCGCTGAGCGCGGGC
>NZ_JBSFPS010000424.1:0-5338 GCF_053588315.1 Streptosporangium sp. NPDC003464
TCAGCCCGCCCGCCAGCGCGCAGGCCCCCACGAACAGCAGGTGGCTCAGCGCCCACACCTCGGTCTCGTTGAGCGCGGCGAGGACGACGGACAGGGCCACCAGGGCCAGAGTCAGGACGGAGCAGGGCCAGGCGGTGCGTGCCGCTGCGATCACTGTCCCTCCCGAGCCGTCCGGCACACCGTACAAGCGCCCGCGCCCAGGCGGGACGGGACGGTGTCCCGGGACCGGGACCGGGGACGGGGACGGGGACGGGGACGGGGACGGGACCTACTCCGGGGAGGAGGCCGTCGCCTTGCGGAAGGGGACCGTCACGTCGACGAGGCCGTAGGCGATGGCCCCGTCCGCGTCCAGGACCTTGTCCCGCTCGATGTCGCGCCGGATGCGCTCCTCGCTCTGCCCGGTGTGCCTGGCCAGGAGTATCTCCATGAGTTCTTGCGCGCGCAGGAGCTCATGGGCGTGCAGCTCCAGGTCGCTGAAGGATCCCTGCGCCTCGCCGGAGGGCTGGTGGATCAGGACGCGCGAGCGCGGCAGGGCCATCCGCTTGCCCGGGGTCCCGGCCGCCAGCAGGACGGCGGCGGCGGAGGCGGCCTGGCCCATGCAGACGGTCTCCACGTCCGCCGTGACGTACTGCATGGTGTCGTAGATCGCCATCATCGCGGTGAACGAGCCGCCGGGGGAGTTGATGTAGAGCGAGATGTCCTGCCCGGGGTCGTTGTAGTCGAGATAGAGCAGTTGCGCCATCACGTCGTTGGCGCTGGTGTCGTCGATCGGGGTGCCGAGGAAGATGATCCGTCCGGCGAGGAGCTTGGAGTAGGGATCCGTCACGCTGGTGCCGTAGCTGGTCCGCTCGACGAGGTCCGGCAGGACGTAGCGGCCGGTGAAACCGTTCATGCGCGCCTCCACTCTGTACAGAACATTTAAAATGTACATTATGCACAGACTGCTATGCTGGAGGCATGGCCGAAGAGATCCCGGTGACGCAGGCCCGTGCGGACTTCGCCGAGCTGGTGAACCGCGCCGCGTACGGCGGGGAGCGCATCGTCATGACCCGGCACGGCAAGCCGCTCGTGGCGCTGGTCCCGGCGGCCGACCTCGAACGCCTGGAGAGCATGGAGCGGCAGGCCTCGGAGACGGTCCTCCGGCTGGGGGCCGCCACCTACGACGCGGAGTCCCGGCCGGCCGGGTCCCGCCGCATCGGCATCGCCGCCGAGCACCGGCCGCCGCGCGAGCCCGGCAGACCCTGAGACCCCGCTCCGGGGCCTGGACCTCCCGGGTCCCGGGTGAGCGGGTCTAGATCCCCTGGGGGAGGCGGAAGAGGCGGCCCGGGTCGTGGACGGCCTTGACGCGGGCGAGCCGGGCGGCGTTCGCCCCGTAGTAGGCCGCGCGCCAGCCGCCCAGCTCGGCGTCGGCGTAGTTCACATAGGCGTGGTCGCCGAAGTGGGGGCGCATCCGGGCGTGCGCCGCCCTGGCCCAGCCCGCCGCCCCGGCGCGGTGGGCGTAGTACTGCACGCTGTAGAGGGCCGCCCGGTGCGGGAAGGCGGTGGCCTCCGGGCGGACCCGGCCGACGGCGCCGCCGAGGGCGTCCAGGAGCACGGTGTGGCTGCCCGGCCGGGCGACCTCCGCGACCAGCGCCCCGGCGCCGGCCTCCGACAGCGGGCGGTAGGCCATGTGCGACTTGGCCCTGAAGTCGTCGCGCGAGAGCCTGCCGTCGCGGGTCTGGCCGGGCAGGGAGCCGCCGCGGTGGCACTGGGAGACCGACAGCGTGGAGCAGCCCGCCATGATCATCATGGCCTGGCGGTAGGACGTCTGCCGGACGTAGCTGGAGGAGGCCGGGCCGATCCGGTCGGCCAGCCGGTCCAGCAGCCGCTCGCAGTCCGCCCTGCCGCCCAGATAGAGGCCGCCGATCTGCACGTCCGTCCCGCCGTCGCGGCTCAGGTGCATCGTGGACCACAGCTCGTCCGGCACCGCGGGCGCCCACGCCTGCCACGCCCGCAGCGCCCGGACGGCCTTCGCCCACGGCCAGTGCAGGAAGAAGACCGTGACCTCGCGGGTGGGGTGGGTCCGGAAGCCGAAGGAGACCGCCACGCCGAGGTTGCCCCCGCCGCCGCCGCGCGAGGCCCAGTAGAGGTCGGGGTTGTGATCGGCGTCGCAGGTCAGCAGCCGGCCGTCGGCCGTGACCAGTTGGACGGACTCCATCACATCGCAGGTCAGGCCGTACTTCCTGGACACCACGCCGATGCCGCCGCCCAGCGCCAGCCCGCTCACCCCGACCGTGGGGCAGCTGCCCGCCGGGATGCTGACCCCGCGCGCCGCCAGCTTGTCGTAGACGTCGACGAGCTTGGCGCCCGCCCCGACCGTCGCCCGGCCGGAGGCGTAGCCCACCTTGTTCATCGGGGAGACGTCGACGACCAGGCCGGTCCCGGTGGACCAGCCCGCGTAGGAGTGGCCGCCCGACCGCACGGTCAGGGGCACGTTCGTCCGCCGGGCGAAGCCGACGCACTCGATCACGTCGGAGGGGGTGGCGCAGTAGGCCACGCCCGCCGGCCGTACCGCGTCGAAGGCGGGGTTGAACAGGCGGCGGGCCGTGTCGTAGGAGGCGTCGCCCGGCCTGACGAGGGTGCCCTCCAGCCCCCTCCCCAGAGCGTTCCAGTCCGAGCGGGAGGGGACCGTCCGGGCGGGCAGCCCGGCCCCCACGCTCAGGGCGGCCATGCCGCCGATCCGAAGGAATGTCCGTCTGTCCGGAGCGGGCCGCATGTTCGTCTCCCCGAGAGTTCCGTCTGCCTGCCCGTTGAGACGGCCGCCCGGCCCGGCTGGTTGGTCACATTCCCATCACTTCGTGGGCCGGGTGCGAGCCGCGTCGGCTCCACCGGAGTCCCGGGAAGCCATCGAACGCACCCGCCGCGGGCTCTACGATTGACGGGCAGGAAGGGATCCCGCTCCCGGGACCGGGCAGGAGCCGCCGGGAGGGGCCGTCCGGGGCCGCTCCGGAGACGGCGGGCCGCCACGTTGACGTTTTACGGCTTTTCGGGTGATATCAGGAGCGGCGGCATGCTCCGGTCAACGGGGATCGGGGCAGATGGCCGCTGGAGGTGTTGTGCCGCGGGCCATGTCCGGTGAGCGGAGAGACGTGAGCTGTCTGGACTGCCTGACGGGCGCCGGTGCGTCCGGACGCGCCAGGTGGCGCTGCCGCCCTTCCGGAGCGGCCGTGTGGGATGCTTGTCCCACCGTCCTCTCCCGGCGCCGACCCGCCGTCTCCGACCAGGAGACCTCCGGTTCTCCGCCGATGGCGGCGAGGGGCCGCGGGTCACATGACGACCCGCGACGACTGGCCGAGGACCGGCTCACCCACGACGAGATCATCCTCCCGCCGCGGACGCCTCGCGCGCCGGCGGCGGGGCGGCGGACCGCGGCGGGGCCGGGTGCTCCACTGTGGACCTCCCGTCCCGGAGAGCACCGCCCGCGCCCGCATTACTTCCCTTTTCTATGGGAACTACGGACTTGGTCCTAGATCCCCATCAAATATGCAAAACCCCCTCACAAAGGAGTGAGAGCGACATGCCGCTCGACGAGGCGAAGGACGAGCTGCTGAGGAGTGCCGCCGAAACGTGCGCGCACACACCGGGCAGCGATCATGTGGGTGTTGAGGAGGCGCTCGCCTACCTCAAGCTCTATTACCGGCATGTCGCGCCAGAAGACCTGCTGAGCCGCAACCAGGTCGACGTGTACGGCCCGGCGATGGCCCAGCGGCAGCTCGCCGAGAAGCGCCCCCAGGGCCGCGCCATGGTGCGGGCGTACACGCCGAGCCTGGAGGAGCACGGCTGGGACCCCGGATGCTCCGTCGTCGAGGTGGTCACCGACGACATGCCCTTCCTGGTCGACTCCGTGACGATGGAGCTCGACCGCCACCAGATCGGCATCCAGCTCGTCGTCCACCCGCAGATGCGGGTGCGCAGGGACATGACCGGCAAGCTGCTCGGCCCCGAGGAGCAGGACGTCACCGGGCAGATGCTCGTGGAGTCCTGGATGCACTTCGAGATCGACAGGCAGGCCGACCAGGCCACGCTCAAGGAGCTCGAAGCCGACCTGCAGCGGGTCCTGGAGGACGTCCGCTACGCCGTCGAGGACTTCGTCAAGATGCGGGCCCTGGCCGTGCAGACCGCCGAAGACGTGTCGGTCAACCCGCCGCCGCTGGACCTGGCGGGGGTCGAGGACAGCCTGGAGCTGATGCGCTGGCTGGCCGACGGCCACTTCACCTTCCTCGGCTACCGCGAATACCGCCTGGAGGAGGGCGAGGAGGGCGACAGGCTGCGCCCGGTGCCGGGGACCGGCCTGGGGATCCTCCGCCACGACAAGGCGGGCTCCGACAGCTTCGCCGCGCTCTCCCCGGAGCTGCGCGCCAAGGCCCGTGAGAAGCAGCAGATGCTGATCATCACCAAGGCCAACACGCGTGCCACCGTGCACCGCCCGGCCTATCTGGACTACGTGGGCGTGAAGATCTTCGACGCCTCCGGCGAGGTCGTCGGCGAACGGCGCTTCCTCGGCCTGCTCACCCACGTGGCCTACAGCGAGTCGATCTCCCGCATCCCGGTGCTCCGGCGCAAGCTGGCCGAGGTCCTCGTCCTGGCCGGGCTCGCCTCCGACAGCCACGACGGCAAGGACCTCATCGAGATCCTGGAGACCTTCCCCCGCGACGAGCTCTTCCAGACCTCGGTGGAGCAGCTCCTGCCGATCGCGCTCGGCGTGCTCAGGCTCCGCGAGCGCAAGCAGGTCAAGGTCTTCCTCCGCCCGGACGACTACGGCCGCTACATCTCCTGCCTGATCTACCTCCCGCGTGACCGCTACACCACGAAGATCCGCGTCAAGATGCAGGAGATCCTGCTCAAGACGGTCGGCGGCACCGCCTTCGACTACAGCGCGATGATCGGCGAGTCCGCCCTGGCCCGGCTGCACGTGGTCGTGCGCGGCGAGCGGGGCAGGCCGCTGAACGCCGACGCCGTCGACGTGGAGGAGCTGGAGGCCAGGCTGGCCGCCGCCACCCGCTCCTGGGACGACGACCTCGCCACCGCCATCGCCGAGCTGAGCTCGGAGGAGGAGGCGCCCGGCCTCATCCGCCGCTACGCCTCGGCCTTCCCCGAGGGCTACAAGGCCGACTTCCCGGCCCGGATGGCGGTCGCCGACCTGCGCCGCCTGGAGGCGCTCGCCGTCTCCTCCGACGAGATCGGGATGAACCTCTACGAGCCCTACGACGCCGCCGAGGGCGAGCGCCGGTTCAAGCTCTACCGGATCGGCGCGCCCATCTCCCTGTCGCATGTGCTGCCGCTGCTCCAGCGGATGGGC
>NZ_JBSFPS010000425.1:0-5316 GCF_053588315.1 Streptosporangium sp. NPDC003464
GGTCATGGTCCAGGTGGATCCGGAGACGCAGGAGGTGGTGACGGTGCCGCGAGAGCGCCCTCGTTCAGGGCCACGCTCTCCTCGCCCAGCTCGCGCAGGGCGGCCACGACCGCGAAGCGGCGGCGGCCGCCCGCGAGGGCGTCGAGGGCGTCGAAGGCGGCGCGCATGGAGTCGGGGTTGGCGTTGTAGGCGTCGTTGATCACGGTGACGCCGTCCGCCCGGTCGGTGACCTCCATCCGCCAGCGGCTGCGGGGCTCGGCCTCCGACAGCTCCTCGGCGATGGTGGCGACCGGCAGCCCGAGCTCGTAGGCGGCCGCCGCGGCGGCCAGCGCGTTCTCCACCGCGTGCTCGCCGTACAGGCGGAGCATGACCGGGGCGGCCCCGGACGGGGTGCGCAGCGTGAAGGCGGCGCGGCCGCGGTCGTCGAGGGTCACGCCCTCCGCGCGCACGTCGGCGCTCTCGGCCCGGCCGTACCAGGTGACCCGGGCGCCGGTGCGCCGGGCCATCGCGGCCACCAGCGGGTCGTCGGCGTTCAGCACGGCCACGCCGTCGGCGGGCAGCGCCTCGACCAGCTCGCCCTTGGCCTTGGCGATCGCCTCCTTGCCGCCGAAGACCCCCAGGTGGGCGGTGCCGACGTTGAGGACCACGCCGATCTTCGGCGGGGCGACCCGGGCCAGGTGGCTGATGTGGCCGGCGTCCCTGGCGCTGAGCTCCAGCACCAGGTAGCGGGTGTCCTCGTCGGCCTTCAGCACCGTGAGGGGGTGGCCGATCTCGTTGTTGAACGAGCCGACCGGGGCGACCGTCGGGCCGATCCTGGCGGTGAGGCGGGCCAGCAGGTCCTTGGTGGTGGTCTTGCCCGCCGATCCGGTCACGCCGACGACCGTGGCCGACGGCAGGTCGGCGCAGACCGCGGTGGCCAGGTCGGCCAGGGCGGTCACGGCGTCGCCGACGACGACCGCGGGGACGTCGACGGGCCGGGAGGCCAGCACGGCGACGGCCCCGGCCTCCACGGCCTGGGCGGCGAAGTCGTGCCCGTCGACCCGGTCGCCCTTGATGGCGACGAACAACGACCCCGGCTCGACGGCGCGGGAGTCGATGACGACCGGACCGCGCACGACCGCACGGGGATCGGCCATGCCCGTGAGGGCACCCGAGGTGATCTCGGCGATCCTTGCCAGCGGCAACGGGATCATGATGCGTCTTACCTACTCTCCATATGTGCTTCGGCGCCCGGTCCGGTTCCGCCTTCTGACGATCGCGTCGGCCACCACTTGCCTGTCGTCGAACGGGAGCACCTCGTCCCCGACATACTGGCCCTGCTCATGGCCCTTGCCCGCGACGACGACGACGTCGCCGAAGCCCGCCCGGCTGATCGCCAGGTCGATGGCCGCGGCCCGGTCCGGCTCAATGATCACATGGGCGCGCTCGTCCTGAGACACGCCGAGGACTCCATTCATCATCTCGGCGAGGATCCGCAGCGGGTCCTCCGAGCGGGGATTGTCGCTGGTGAGAATGGCCACATCCGCCAACCGGGCGGCGGCCTCCCCCATCATGGGGCGCTTGCCGCGGTCGCGGTCGCCGCCGCAGCCCAGCACCACGGTCAGCCGGCCGGTCGTGACCTGGCGCAGCGAGCGCAGCACCGACTCCACCGCTCCGGGCTTGTGCGAGTAGTCGACGATGGCCTGGAAGTCCTCGCCGCCGGGCACCCGCTCCATCCGGCCGGGCACCCCGGCCAGCGTGCCGACGCCCGTCACCGCGGCCCGCAGCGGCACCCCGGCCTCCACGAGGGAGACGATCGCGCCCAGCGCGTTGGCGACGTTGAACGGACCGGGCAGGGCCACCGTCACGTCCTCCTCGACGCCGCCGGGGCCGACCACGCGGAAGGAGCTGCCCTCGCTGCCCAGACGCACGTCCACGGCCCGCCAGTCGGCCTCGGGGGCGCCCTCGGCGGAGAAGGTGGTGATCGGGATCTTGCTCATCGCGGCGAGCTCGCGCCCGTGGGCGTCGTCGATGTTGACGACGCCGGCGCGGCTCATCTCGGGGGTGAACAGCCGGGCCTTCGTCGCGAAGTAGTCGTCGAGGTCCTTGTGGAAGTCCAGGTGGTCCTGGGAGAGGTTGGTGAACAGCGCGACGTCGTAGAACACCGCGTCGACGCGGCCCAGCGCCAGCGCGTGGCTGGAGACCTCCATCGCGGCGGCCGTGACGCCGTGCTCGCGCATGAGGGCGAACAGGCCCTGCAGGTCGCTGGCCTCCGGCGTGGTCAGCTTGGGCACGAAGCGCAGCTCGCCGGCGCGGATCTCCACGCCGCCGATCAGCCCCGCCTTGTGGCCGGCGGCCCGCAGCCCGGCCTCCAGCAGGAAGCTGGTGGTGGACTTGCCGCTGGTGCCGGTGACACCGATCACCATCACGTCCGCCGCGGGCCTGCCGTACACCCAGGCGGAGACCTCGCCGAGCACGCCGCGCGGGTCCGGCACGACGAGGACCGGCAGGCCGGTCGCCACCGCCGAGGCCCGGCCCGCCTCGTCGGTCAGGATGGCGGCGGCTCCGGCTGCCAGGGCCTGGGCGGAGAAGTCGGCGCCGTGGGACAGGGCCCCGGGCAGCGCGACGTAGAGATCTCCGCGCCGGACCTGGCGCGAGTCGATGGTGATGCCGGACACCGCGGCCAGCGGGGCTCGCGAGGTGCCGGAGGGCGCGCCGAGCAGGCTCGCCAGCCCCGAGAGCGGACGGGGTGAACTGGTTGACGGTCGCATGGACAACGGGGGACGCACGGCGAGAGCGTACCTTCCCTCATCACTCCCCGGCGCGTATCCGCACCGAGGACGGCGTCGTTCCGGTAGGCGGGATCTTCTTGCTCTTCAACGCGAACGTCATCACTTTCTTGAAGACCGGGGCGGCTATCTCCCCACCGTAGTAGCCCTTGTGAGGGTCCTGGACGACCGCCAGGACGACCAGGCGGGGCTTGTCCGCCGGGGCGAAGCCGACGAACGTCGAGGTGTAGCCGCAGTATCCCTGGCACTTGGGGTCGTAGCGCATCGCGGTGCCGGTCTTGCCGGCCACCCGGTAGCCCTCGATGGCGGCGAGACTGCCGGTGCCCTCCTCGCTGACGGCAGCCTCCAGCATCCCGGTGACCTCCCGGGCCGTGCGCTCGCTGACCACCCGGGTCCGCTTGCCCGGCGCGGACGGCACGAACACCCCCTTCTCGGTGGTGGTGCCGGCCACGGCCTGCGGGGTGACGCGCGTGCCGCCGTTGGCGATGGTCTGGTAGACGCTGGCCGTCTGGAGCGCGGTCACCGAGACGCCCTGGCCGTAGGCGATCGTGCAGCGCTGGCTGCCCGACCACTTCTTCCAGTCCGGCAGGAGGCCGGCCTCCTCGCCGAGGAGGCCGCTGCCGGGCTTGGCGCCGAACCCGAAGCGCTGCAGCATCTCGTGGAGCCGCTGGTCGCCGACCCGCTGCGAGGCGAGGATCGTGCCGACGTTGCTGGAGGTGGCGACCACGCCGGAGAAGGTCAGCCGCTCCACGGGGTGCGGGTGGGAGTCCCGCAGCACCCGGTCGGCGCACCTGATGTTGTCGGGGACCCTGAACACCGTCTCCGGCCGCACGGCCCCCGACTCCAGGGCGGCCGCCGCGGTGATGACCTTGTTGGTGCTGCCCGGCTCGAACACGTCCGTCACCGACCGGTTGACCCAGTCCTCCGGGGCGGTCTTCTCCCAGGCCCGCAGGTCGAGCTCGGGCGCGTTGGCCATGGCGACCACCTGGCCGGTCGGCACGTCGATGACGATGACGCTGCCGGTGCGGGCACCGGTGGCCCCGACCTGGTCGGTGATCGCCTTCTGCGCGGCCCACTGGACGTCGCGGTCGATGGTGAGCCGCACGTCCCTGCCCTCCACGGGCGCCTGCAGCGTGCTGCGGGTCATCGGGATGTGCTGCCCCGCGCGGCCCGTCTCGATGACCTGCTCGCCGTCGCGGCCGGCGAGCAGCTTGTTGTAGGTGTTCTCCAGCCCGCTCAGGCCCGTGCCGTCGTCGCCAACGAAGCCCAGCAGGGTGCCCGCCAGGTCGCCGCCCGGGTAGTCACGCCGGTAGCGGGGCTTGCTGCCGACGCCGCTGAGCTTCTGCTTGGCGATCCGCTCCATGATCCGCTGGGCGACGGACGGGTCGACGGCGGCGGCCACCTGCTGGTAGCGGCTGCCGGAGTTGCCGAGCTTGGCGGCGATCTGCTCCTTCGGCTGGTTCAGCTCGGTGGCCAGGACCGTGGCCACCTGGTCGCGCTCGCGCGGGTCGACCTCCGCCGGGTCGACGAAGATCTCCCGTGCCTCCACGGTCAGCGCGAGCTCGTGCCCGTTGACGTCGGTGATCGAGCCCCGCCGCGCGGTCAGCTTCTCGTCCCGCACCCGCTGCTCGGCCGCCTCCGCCGTGTAGACCTTGGAGTCCAGGCCCTGGAGCTGGATCAGCCGGCCGGCGAAGATGGACAGCACGAAGGTCATCGCGATCAGGCCGATGTTGATCCGCCTGCCGGGGTTGCCCAGGTGCAGCACCGCCGGCGGGCGCACCGGCGGCCGGGGCGGCCTGCCGCCCGTCCCGCTCCTGCCCGCCGTACGGCCCGGATCGGCGTCCTGCCCGGCGCCGGGACGGATCCGCCCCGGCGCGGGCTGCGGCGTCTCCGGGCGCGGGGAGCTGCGCGGCCTGCGCGGCGCCTCGGGCCCCGACGGCCTGCCCGGCCTCTCCGGGCGCGCGGACCTGCCCGAGGGGCCGGATCTGCCCGTCCCCGCCGGGCTGGACGGCCTGCCGGAGCCGTCGGAGCGCGCCTTGCCCGTCCCCGCCGGTCCTCCGGATCTGCCGGAACCCTGGGCACCGGACCTGCCGGAGCCGTCCGTACGCGCCTTACCGGAGCCCTGGGCGCCGGACCTGCCGGCACCGTCGGGACGTGCCTTGCCGGGGCCCGTGGGCCTGGCCTGGCCGTCGGAGCCGGACGGCCTGCCGGAGCCGTCGGGACGCGCCTTACCGGAACCCTGAGCGCCGGACCTGCCGGAGCCTTCCGTACGCGCCTTACCGGAACCCTGGGCACCGGACCTGCCGGAGCCTTCCGCACGCGCCCCGCCGGAACCCTGAGCGCCGGATCTTCCTGAGCCGTCCGGACGCGCCCCGCCGGAACCCTGGGCACCGGACCTGCCGGAGCCTTCCGCACGCGCCTTACCGGAGCCCTGGGCACCGGACCTGCCGGCACCGTCGGGACGCGCCTTGCCGGGGCCCGCGGGCCTGGCCTGGCCGTCGGAGCCGGACGGCCTGCCGGGAGCGGCCGGCCGGCCCGGTCCGTCGGC
>NZ_JBSFPS010000426.1:0-5295 GCF_053588315.1 Streptosporangium sp. NPDC003464
GTGGTCCGGGGCCGCAGGGAGCCGGGCGGCGGGCGGCGGGCGGCGGGCGGCTGAACCTCACCGTGCGGGTGACCGGGGCGAGCTGACCGGCCCGGCCACCGCGCGGGACCGGCCGGGCGTCCCCGGCGGTCACCGTACGGGACGGCCGTGGGGAGGAGCCGCCCGGGGACGCGGGCCCGCGGGTCAGGCGTCCCTGCGGGTCAGCACGGCGGCTCCCGCGCCCAGGGCGGCGACCACGTACGCCGCCAGCACCGCCAGCGCCCCGAGCGGCGGGAGGTCCCCCACGGCGGACGGGTGGTCCACGAGCTGCCCCGCGAGATCGGGCAGCAGCACCGAGCCGGCCCGGCCGCCCCACGGGGCGGGCAGCAGGGCCGCCACCACGGGGAGCACGAACAGCAGCGCGCTGACGGTGACGATCGCCCCGGCGGCCGAGCGCAGGACCGCCCCCAGGCCCAGGCCGACGAGTGCCACCACGGCCACCGACAGGCCGGAGGCGAGCAGCATCGGGATCTCCGCCCCGGGCGGGGTCACGTAGCCGGGGCTCAGCGGCCGGTCGCCGACGACCGCCCGGCCGGCGGCGAACGCCCCGGCCAGGAACAGCAGGCCGCCGAGGAGGGAGATCCCGGCGACGACCACCGCCTTCCCGGCGAGCACCCTCCGGCGGCGCGGCACGGCCGCGAGGCTGGCGCGGATCGTTCCGGTGGCGTACTCCGAGGTGATCGACAGCACGGCGAGGACGCCCATGCACAGCTGGACGAGCGGCAGGAGGACCTGCTCGACGGGCGGCGCCTGGAAGCGCGTCCGGCGCTCGGGCGGCAGGCCGTCCCAGCCGTTCACGCCCTGCAGCGCCAGGAAGGCGGCCACCGGCACGGCCAGGGCGACCAGGCCGAGGACGTACCAGGTGGAGCGGACGGAGCGGAGCTTCAGCCACTCGGACGCGAGCACGTCGGTCACCGGACGTCCCTCCTGCCGAGTACGGCGGCCGCCGCACCGAGCGCGACGACGACGTACAGGGCCATCACCGCCAGCGCCGCCGGCGGGGACAGGCCGATCCCCGCGCCCGCCCTCCCGAGGCCGACCGCCATGGGGACCTCGCCCGCGAGCTGCCGTGTCAGGTCCTCCAGCAGTACCGAGCCGACCCTGGCGTTCCAGGGCGCGGGCAGCGCGACCGCGAACCTCGGGACCACGTACAGCAGTACGACGACGCAGGTGACCGCCCCCGCGGTGGAGCGCAGGACGGTGCCCAGGCCGAGCCCCACCAAGGCGAGCACCATCGGCGACAGCCCGGTGGCCAGCATCTCGGGGAGCCCTCCGGCTAGCGGCGCCGTGAAACCGTGGATGGGGCGGTCCCCGACGACCGCCCGGCCGGCGAAGAACGCCACGAACACACTCGCCTGCCCGGCGACGAGGGCGACGGCGGCCACGACCACGGCCTTGGCCGTCAGCACCACACCGCGCCACGGCACCGCCACGAGGCTGGTGCGGATCATGCCGGTGGCGTACTCCGAGGTGATCGTGAGGACGCCGAGCACCGCCGCGCAGATCTGCACGGGCAACAGGACGAGCCGCTCCGGCTCCGCGGCCCGCAGCCCGGCCCGGCGCTCGGCCGGCAGGCCCTCCCACAGGTTCACCACGTAGCGGGTGAAGACCGCCATGAGCAGGACGGAGGCCACGACCGCGCCGAGGACGTACCAGGTGGAACGGGCGGAGCGGAGCTTCAGCCACTCGGACGCGAGCGCGCCGGTCATCGCCCGGCCGCCCGGTACTCGACGCCGTCGCCGGTGAGCTCCAGGTACGCCTCCTCCAGGGAGGCGCTGCGCGGCGTCACCTCGTGCACCGCGAGCCCGTGCCCGGCGGCCAGGTCGCCGATCTCCGTCACCTCGAGCCCCTTCACCGCCAGCCCTCCGTCCGGCTCCGCCAGGACCGTCGCCCCGGCGGCGCGGAGCACCGCGGTCAGCTCCGCCGCGCGCGGGGAGCGCACCAGCACGCCCCGTTCGAAGCGGCCGGCCAGGTCCTGGACCGAGGTCTCGGCGATCAGCCGGCCGCGCCCGATGACGACGAGACGGTCGGCGGTGAGCGCCATCTCACTCATCAGATGGCTGGAGAGCAGGACGGTGCGTCCCTCCGCGGCCAGCGAGCGCATCAGGTGGCGGATCCACCGCACCCCTTCCGGGTCCAGCCCGTTGACCGGCTCGTCGAACATCAGCACACCCGGGTCACCGAGCAGCGCCGCGGCGATCCCCAGCCGCTGCCGCATGCCGAGGGAGAACCCGCCGACCCGCCTGCGGGCGGCCCCGGCCAGGCCCACCTGCTCCAGCACCTCCGTCACCCGGCGCACCCCGATGCGGTTGCTCCGGGCCAGCCAGCGCAGGTGGTCGAAGGCAGTGCGGCCGCCGTGCACGGCCGCGGCGTCGAGCAGCGCGCCCACCTCGCGCATCGGGTGCCGGATCGTGGCGTAGCGGCGCCCGTTGACGAGCGCCTCGCCCGAGCCGGGGGCGTCCAGGCCGAGCAGGACACGCATCGTGGTCGACTTCCCTGCGCCGTTCGGCCCCAGGAAGCCGGTCACCTGTCCCGGCTCCACCCGGAACGACAGCCCGTCCACCGCGACGGTCGCGCCGTAGCGTTTGGTCAGCTCCTTGACTTCGATCATGCCGTCGAGGGTCCCGTACGGCGGGCCGGCGGCGCGTCGGACCACGGCCGGGATCGCGCCGTCGGACCGGGGTCCGGCGGCGGCGGTGCCGTCCGGGGCGGGTCATACCCGAGGATGACGTCCTCCGGGTGGAGGCCGGAGCCGGAGCCGGGCCGGTAGCGTCTCGGTGTGGACGATCTCGACGTGGACGGCTCGCTGCTCCTGCGCAGGTGGAGCCGCGGCCAGCTCGTCGCCCTCGATGCGCTGGCCGGGGCGGTGTATGTGATCGCGCTCCTGCTGTCGGCGATCGCGCGGCCGGCGGCGGGGACGCCGCTGTGGGCGCAGTGCCTGCTGCCGGCCGGGATCGGGGCGGCGCTCGCCGTACGGCGGCTGTGGCCGCTGCCGGTCTTCGGTCTCGTCCTCGGCGCGTCCCTGGTGTCGTTCTCCCTGGGCTTGGCGCACGACGGGTTCGCCGCGGCGGCCTTCGCGCTCTACCCCGTCGCGCTCACCCGTCCCAGGCGCCGGTGGGAGCCCACGGTCGCGATCGGCGTGTGCGGCGCGGCGGCCTTCCTGATGCTGTCGCTGGCGGGCAGTCCCACCCCGGCCGGATGGGCGCGCCCCGTCGGCGCCCTGGTGGCGGGCGCGGCGTTCCTCGGCTGCACCTGGACGGTCGGCCGCGCCGTGCGGGAGCGGCGCGCGTACGCGGCGCGCTCGGCCGAGCAGTTCGCCGACCGGGCGGTCACCGAGGAGCGCCTGCGCATCGCGCGCGAGCTGCACGACGTCGTCGCGCACAGCATGAGCCTCATCGCGGTCAAGGCGGGGATCGCCAACCACGTCGCGGAGGCCCGGCCGGAGGAGGCCAGGGACGCGCTGCGCGTCATCGAGGCCACCAGCCGGGGAGCGCTCACCGAGATGCGTCACCTGCTGGGCGTGATGCGTTCCGGCCCCGGCGCGGCGCCGGACACGGTCTCCGGCCTCTCCCCCGCACCCGGCCTCGACGGCCTGCCCGAGCTGGCCGGCCGGGCGGCGATGGCCGGCGTCCGCGTCGACCTGGACGTCACCGCGGCCGCGCTGCCCGAGGGCGTCGGACTGTCGGTCTACCGGATCGTGCAGGAGGCCCTGACCAACGTGGTCAGGCACGCCGCCCCGGCGCGGTGCCGGGTGGCGGTCGAGGCGGACGGGAGGGAGGTGCGGGTCGAGGTGACCGACGACGGACCGGGCCACCGGGTCCTGCCCGGCCGTCAGGGCCACGGGCTGATCGGGATGCGTGAGAGGGTCATCATGTACGGCGGGACCTTCACGGCCGGGCGGCGGCCGGAGGGCGGGTTCGGGGTGTCGGCGCGGCTGCCGTACGGCGAGGACGGGTGAAGCGGCTGCCGTACGGCGAGGACGGGTGAAGGGGTGAGTCCATCGGCTCAGCGGGAGGACGGCGTGATCCGCGTGCTGGTCGCCGACGACCAGGCCCTGCTCCGCGGCAGCTTCCGGCTCCTGGTGGACACCGCGCCGGGCCTGACGGCGGTCGGCGAGGCCGGGACCGGCGCCGAGGCCGTCGCCCTGGCCCGCAGCGAGCAGCCGGACGTGGTGCTCATGGACGTGCGCATGCCGGAGATGGACGGCATCGAGGCGGCCCGGCGCATCTGCGGCTCGGCCGACACCGCGAGCGTGCGCGTCCTGATGCTCACCACGTTCGACCTGGATGAATACGTCTACGCGGCGCTGCGGGCGGGAGCCAGCGGCTTCCTGCTCAAGGACACGCCGCCCAGCGAGCTGCTGACGGCGATCCGCGTCGTGGCCGCCGGCGAGGGGCTGCTCGCGCCGACGGTCACGCGCCGCCTCATCGCCGAGTTCGCCAGGCGCCCCGAGCCGTCGCAACCACCCGTCCGGGAGCTCGACGGCGTCACCGGCCGGGAGCGTGACGTGCTCACGCTCATCGCCCGGGGGCTGTCCAACACCGAGATCGCCGGCCATCTGAACCTCAGCCTCGCGACGGTGAAGACGCACATCGGCCGACTGCTCGGCAAGCTCGGCGCCCGCGACCGCGCCCAGCTCGTCATCGTCGCCTACGAGACCAGCCTGGTCTCGGCGGCGCCGCGCCGGCCACGCTGAGGGACCCTCGGGCGGGCCCGCCCCGCGATCTTGTACGGCGGGCATGCCGGGAAAGCGGAGAACCGCCCCTAAAGACCAAAATATCCGTAAAATGCTGCCCTTCTTGTACGCATGTGACTTGGGGGACAGAAGTGACGATGCTCAGCCGCCGGAACCTGCTCAAGGCGGGCGCGGTCTCCGTGCCCGCCGTGGCTCTGGGCGCCCGGCCCGCCCAGGCGGCGTCCGCACCGGTCCTGACCACCACGGGCATCGCCCCAGCGGCACTGGCCGGGTTCGACAATGTCATGAAGACCTACGTCAAAGAGCGCGACATCTCCTGCGCGCAGCTCGCGATCATCAAGAACGGCAAGCTCGTCCTGGCCCGCGGCTACCGGTATTCGGACGGCACGCAGGCCCTGCCGTCGGTGGACCCGACCTCGCTGTTCCGTATCGCCAGCCTGAGCAAGCACATCACCTCCGCGGCGGTCATGCGGCTGGTCCAGGACGGCAAGCTCAGCCTGTCGGCGCCGGTCACCACGCTGCTCGGCCTGTCGGCCGAGGCCGACCCGCGCCTCGCGCAG
>NZ_JBSFPS010000427.1:0-5220 GCF_053588315.1 Streptosporangium sp. NPDC003464
TTGACGAGCCCGACCGCCGCGGTGTACCGGGCGGCGACCAGATCGACCACATCGACCAGGGAGTCGACGAGTTGCCGGTCTGACGGCCAGGGCGCCCACCCGCGGCCGGTGAGGGGGCGGACGCCCAGGGACAAGGTCGCGCCGATCAGCGGGGCGAAGGAGTGGACGTCTAGGCCGGCCGGGATCTCCCGGGCACGGCGCCGTCGTCTCCGGCCGTCCTCCGGCGGGGTGCCCGCCCTACCGGCGGCCGAGGCGGCGGGAGATCTCACCCGCGAGGTTCTTGGGGACCAGCCGGCCGACCCCGACGATGACCTTGTAGCGGAGGTCCGGGACGCTCACCCGCCTGCCGAGGGCCACGTCGCGCATGGCCTCCCGCACCACCTTGTCCGCCGACAGCCACAGGAAGCCGGGGATCCCGGAGACGTCCATCGCGGCGCGGTCGTGGAACTCGGTCCGGACGAACCCCGGGCACAGGGCCATCACCCGCACGCGGCTGCCGGTCAGCTCGGCGGCGGTGGACTCGCTGAAGTTGACGACCCACGCCTTGGAGGCGCTGTAGGTGCCGCGGGCGAAGAACGCCGCCACCGACGCCACGTTGATCACTGCCCCCCGGTCGCGCTCCCGCATCCCCGGCAGCGCGGCCAGCGTCAGCCGCAGCACCGCCTCGCAGTGCACCTTCAGCATCCGCAGCTCGTCGGCGACCGGGACGTCGAAGAAGTTGCCGGGATGGCCGAAACCGGCGTTGTTGACCAGCAGGTCGACCCCCTCGCGCAGCCGTCCCTCGACCGCCGTCAGACCCTCCTCGGTGGCCAGGTCGGCCGGGAGCACCTCGGCCTTCACCCCGTAGCGCAGGCGCAGTCCCTCGGCGGAGGCGGCCAGGCGGTCGGCGTCGCGGGCGACCAGGACGAGGGAGAAACCGTCGGCGGCCAGGCGGCGGGCGAACGCGGCGCCGATGCCGGCGGTCGCGCCTGTGATCATTGCGGTGGGCATGCGTGCAGTCTAGAGACCGCGCGGCCCGGCCCGGTGGTTCCCCCGGCCCTCCCGCCCCGCGACGCTCCCGCCCCGCGAGGGCGACGCGCCCGGCGAGGGCGACAACCGCGGTGGAGCCGTGTCACAGGACATCATGAGGTACGTCGCCGATCGATGAATCGATGAAGGGTGAGAACCGTGCCGATCTCCTATCGTGGCGGGGTTGGGCTGGCCGTGCTCGGCGCGGTCCTGATGGCCTGCTCCACGGGCGACCCCGTCGCCTCCGCCGCGCCGTCCGTCTCCACTCCCGCGGCCCCGCCGACCGGGACCGCCCCGGAGAGCGCCGAGGCCGTCCCGCGTGTCCGGTTCACCGAGATCGCCCAGCTGCAGATGCCGGTGGCGATGGCCCTGCGCAAGGGCGACCGGACGCTCTACGTCGCCGAGCAGACGGGACGGCTGCGCGCGATAGCCGACGGCAAGGTCGTGCCGGATCCCGTCGTGGACCTCTCGTCGGAGGTCAGCCGGGGCAACGAGCAGGGGCTGCTCGGGGTGGCCTTCCATCCCCGCGGTGACTTCCTCTACCTGAACTGGACCGACCGCGAGGGGCACACCCACATCACGGAGTGGGCCTTCACCGGCGGGAAGGCCACCGGCCGCCGGGACGTGCTCGTCCAGCGGCAGCCGTACCCCAACCACAACGGCGGCCAGCTCGCCTTCGGACCCGACGAGCTTCTCTACATCGCGCTCGGCGACGGCGGCAGCGGGGGAGACCCGCAGGGCAACGGGCAGAACCTGGGCACCTGGCTGGGGAAGATCCTCAGGATCGACCCGCGCGGCACCCCGTACAAGGTCCCCCGGGACAATCCGTTCGTCGGCAGGGCGGGTGCGAAACCCGAGATATGGGCCTACGGCCTGCGCAACCCGTGGCGGTTCTCCTTCGACCGGAAGACCGGCGACATGTGGATCGGCGACGTCGGGCAGAACGCCTGGGAGGAGGTCGACTTCCAGCCCGAGGGGAAGGGCGGCCTGAACTACGGCTGGAACCTCAGGGAGGGCAGCCACCCCTTCAAGGACGGGCCCCGGCCGGGCAGGCTGGTCGACCCCGTGATCGAGTACGCCACGGGGCGCGAGGGCACCTGCTCGGTCATCGCCGGCTACGTCTACCGGGGCAGGAGGATCCCGGGCCTGCGGGGCCGGTTCCTCTACGGCGACTTCTGCGCGGGCTGGGTCAAGGCGGCCCGCGCCGACCGGCCCCGCCGGGCCCAGGAGGTGGGCAGGGTCGAGCAGCTGTCGTCCTTCGGCCAGGACCACGACGGCGAACTGTACGCGCTCAGCCTGTCCGGCCCCGTTTACCGGCTTGAGGCCGATGAGCGCTGAGTCCGGCCGGGGCGCATGCCTGGAAATTTACGGCAATTCGGATTATCGGGTGACAATATTGCCGGATGGCCACCGGCCGGCGGTATCGAGCGTCAATGGACGGAGAACAGTCAGCGATCGTTCGGTAAGGGCGGTGAGCTGAACAGGGCGCCTCATGCCGAGGTGGATATAACGGGTTCCGTGGACATGTCGCTCGTATTCCGAGCGGCATTCTCCACGGCCTGAATCATCGCCACGGGGGAGTCTGGAATGGCCAGAGAACGGATGATGTCTATTCTTCTAGCGGCGGCGATCGGGGGTGGATTCGCGCTCGCAACCGCCACGACGGCAACCGCCGAGACCGAACTGCCGACGGCGCTCGCCGTTGTCTCGGGGCCTTATCCGCCGGGACCCGTCAACAACAATAACAACAACAACGGTGCAGACCCGTCGGACCCGTCGGATCCGTGGGATCCCAACTTCGACTGCGACGACGACGGCGGCTGCTGCGACAGCAGCTGCTGTGGTGGTGGCGGCTGCCGGGGGCCTGTGGAGAAGACGGGCCCGGAGCTGCCGTTCACAGGAGCCCCCGTGGCGGCCGTCGCCACGCTGGGCGGTGGCCTGCTGGCCGCGGGGACCGCCACCACCGCGATCGCCGCACGGCGCCGCCGATCCACCAGTGCCCTCTAGAGGACGGCGCCGAGTCGTCATAACCGGCCTGCTGGCCCCCGTCGCCGTGGTAGCACTGGCGGGGGGCTGGTCGGCCCATCTCGGCCTGAGCGTGCGAGACCATCTGGAGGCCGCCAGGAGCGCGCTGCTCCAGCTGCGCGCGGTGACGAGCACCCGCGACCCCGCCCTGATGGGCCGGGCGCTCGCCGACGCCCAGCGGCACGCGGCCGAGGCGCGGCGGCTCACCGCCGGCGCCTACTGGACGATGATGACCCATGCCCCGCTGGTGGGGGCCGGCGCGACAACCGTGCGCGGGCTGGCCGAGACCGCCGCGGAGCTGACCGATGTGCTGACCGCCGTCCAGCGGGCCGCCGCGGCGTTCGTCACGGTCAAGGCGCACTCCCCGGACAGCACGCCGGAGCTGCTGGCCGAGCTCGGCGCGGCCGCGCCGGTGCTGGACGAGGCGGCCGGCCGGCTCGCCCGGGCAGGCTCCCGCCTGGCGGCCACCCCGGCCGAGACCGGCGTCGACCTGCTGGACCAGGCGCGCGACACCGCGCTGCACGAGGTCGACCGGCTGCGGGGCTGGCTCGCCGGCGCCGCGACCGCCGGCGCCCTGCTCCCTCCGATGCTGGGCCGCGACGGCCCGCGCCACTACTTCCTGGCCTTCCAGACCAACGCCGAATCGCGGGGGACCGGGGGCCTGGTCGGCGCGTTCGGCATCCTGCGGGCCGACCACGGGAAGATCGGCATCAAGCGGCTGTCGGCCAACAGCGGCCTCGCGCCGAGCCCCGCCCCCGTCGCCGACCACGGCCCGGACTTCCTGGCCCGCTACGGGCCGAGCGCGGTCACGCTGCTGTCCAACTCCAACCTCTCCCCGCACTTCCCGTACGCCGCGGCCACCTGGACCGGGCTGTGGGAGCACAACACCGGCCGGCGGCTGGACGGCGCTCTGGCCACCGACCCGGTCGGCCTGTCCTACCTGCTGCAGGTGATCGGCCCGATCACCCTTCCCAGCGGGGAGACGGTGACCGCCGAGAACGTCGTCGACCTCACCGAACGCACCGCCTACGCCCGCTACACCGACCCCGTGGCGCGCAAGCGCTTCCTCATCAGGGTCGCCGGCGCGGTCAGCGAGGCGCTGCCGGAGTCCTTCGCGGAGCCCTCGAAACTGCTGCCCGTCCTGCTCCGCATGGTCGACGAGCGCAGGATCCAGGTCTGGAGCCGGCGGCCGGCCGAGCAGTCGCGCCTGGCGGCGACCGCCGTCGGCGGAGTGCTGCCGCGGCGGCCGGGGCCGTTCGCGGGGCTGGTGGTCAACAACTCGGCCGGCGGCAAACTCGACTACTACCTGGAACGCTCCCTCGACTACGAGCTGGACCAGTGCTGGGGCGGCCTGCGCTCGGCGACGGTGCGGGTCCGGCTCACCAACGACGTGCCGCGGGGGAGCCTGCCCGGCTACGTCACCAGCCGGCTCGACTCCCCCGAACGCCCCCACGCGCCCGGCTCCAACCTGCTGTGGGTGTCGCTGTACGCCGGGGTCGGCGCGGAGCTGCGGGCGGCCCGGCTCGACGGCGACCGGATCCCGGTCATCGAGGAGGACGAACGGTCCCACCCCGTCTACTCCACCCTGCTGGAGTTCGCCCCCCGGCAGTCGCGGACGCTGGAGTTCGACCTGATGGAGTCATCCTCCGGCGCACCGCCGCTGGTCCCGGTGCAGCCGCTGGTCCGTCCCCAGCGCACCAGGGTCGTCGCGGACACCCGGGGCTGCACCCCCTGACGGCGGTGCGGCCCCGCTGCGAAGGACCCCCGCCGCGGGGCCGCCCCGCCGCCGGGAGGTGGCAAGCCGCGGGGCCGTCCCGCCGCCGGGAGGCAGCAAAGGGTAAACAGCGGCGTGCCGTGAGCGGGCGCCCGGCGGGCGCGATCTACCGTCACCCTCATGCAGGGTTCACCGGACAGCGCCGAGACCGTCGATCCCGCGCCGCCCGGACCCGACGGCTCCGGCCGCCGGGATCCGGAGGCCCTCCCCGTGCCGGCTGAGGACGCCGGGTTCCGCATCCTGTACGTCTGCACGGGCAACATCTGCCGCTCTCCACTGGCCGAACGGCTGACCCGGGCGGCCCTCGGCCCGTGCCCGGCGCTCCAGGTGGTCAGCGCGGGCACCCACGCCGAGCCGGGCAGGCAGATGGCCGAGCGCGCGCAGCGCGTGCTGGTCCGGCTGGGCGGCGACCC
>NZ_JBSFPS010000428.1:0-5156 GCF_053588315.1 Streptosporangium sp. NPDC003464
GGCAAGCGCATCGGGGTGCGTATCGCCCGCAAGGGCGTCGAGTCCAGCCAGCGACTGGGCCGTCATCGCTGGGTGATCGAACGAACTATCTCCTGGCTGTTCGGCTACCGGCGCCTGTCACCCCGTTACGAGCGTCACCCCTACGCCTACCTGGCCTTTCTCACCCTCGCTGCAGTCATGACCTGCCATAAGCGACATCTCAAACTCACCATGTAGGACACGGTCTTAGACGGGGCGGACGGCCCTGGGCATCGGCCAACCGCAGCGTCCCGGGCGGGCTTGGCTGGCCATGCCAGCGATCCAAGGCCTTGGTGACCAGGGCCAGGGTTATTGCGGTGACCGCCCACAGCAAGCTCCACTCTTTTCCGTTCAGGACCTGGTTGGTGGCCACCCCGACCGCCACCACCAATACCGCGCTGCCGTAGCCGCCCAGCCTCAGCCACCTGCGGAAATCCACGTTGTGAACCGCTTTCCGTTTGCAACCCTCCCCCGAGCGATCTCACATCCACTACAGCACGCCGAGGCAGGTGTTCGCGAGCAGTACCCTTCGGCACTGGGGGCGGGGAGAGCCGTCGTGAACTGGCTCAATTCCGTGATCCTCGCCGTGACTCAATTCCCTGAACGTGATCATGGTTTTCTGGCTCAATAACGTGATCGCCGACACGCCTCGAAACTCAGTAGCCGTTCGGCCTTGGCCCCGCATACGTTCGGCCGTATGGCTGACGAATGCTTCGGGCATCTACGGCTCGCCGTGATCTACGACCCGCTCGACCCCGACCGCAGCGATCTTGATGCCTACCTCCGGATAGCGGAAGAGTTCAAGGCGCGCCGAGTGCTATACATCGGCTGCGGCACAGGGGTGTTCGCACTTCTTCTGGCTGACCGCGGGATCGAGGTCGTCGGCGTCGATCCCGCTCTGGCATCCATCGACGTCGCTCACGCCAAACCGGGCAGTGAGCAAGTGCGCTGGATCTGCGGTGACGCGACAGACCTCCCGTCGCTACAGGTCGATCTGGCGACGATGACGGCGAACGTTGCCCAGGCCATCGCTGATCCGCAGGCATGGCAGAAGACGCTGCGAGGAGCCTACGAAGCACTGCGGCCTGGAGGGCATCTGGCCTTCGAGACCCGCGATCCGGCCGGACACGCCTGAGAAGAGTGGACCCGCGAGCTCTCCTACCACGTGACGGAGATCCCAGGCGTCGGCTCCGTCGAGAGCTGGGTCCAGCTGATCGAGGTAAGCCTGCCTCTGGTGAAATTCCGCTGGACCTACGTTTTCGCTGCGGACGGACAGGTGCTGACGTCGGATTCGACGTTGCGTTTCCGAGAGCGAGAAGAGGTTGAGAGGGATCTGGTCGCCCACGGCTATGTGGTGGAGGACGTTCGCGATGCGCCTGACCGGCCAGGAAGAGAGTTCGCCTTCCTGGCACGGCGTCCGTGATCTTCAGTGATCCACACCACTCAACCTTCGAGCCAGGTGTTGCGACAAGGTCTAGAACCCAAGGCCGCCAAAGGGGCCAAATGGAACCGTCCTAGCCATCGGCTATGCCAGCATGGCCAGTCCGGGCCTTCTGGCTCAGGAAGGTGGGGCTGTGAACGACATCGAACTCATTGATATTTTTCGCTTCCTCGTAGATGTAGCGGTAACTATGGTGATATCGACCCCGTTGGGGTGGATATGGCTGGCAGCCGGGGCGTTCTGGTTTCTGCGGCTCCTATGGAATTCATTGGGCGGTTCCAGCTCATCGAGCGGTTCCAGCAGCCGCCACGACGGGGCCGGCGGCGACTTCGGCGGGGGCGGGGGCGGCTTTGGGGGGGATGGGGGCGACGGCGGCGACTGACGAAATCTCGGTAGCAATGAAGAAATTTCCAACGAAGTAGCGCATGAACTGCGGAAACGTCACCCAGGGATCCGCTCGTGTCGCCGATTTTCTGAACTTTCTGGACACCCTTACGTGCGGCCGCACGAGACGAGTTGGGTCCGCCAGGGGGCGGATTACCCATGAGAATGTGAATTCTCGCAAGTAGATCACCGAAGCCGGATCAGTCCTCGCCGAGCAGTGCCGTCATCCCGTTGAGCATGTCGAGCAGGATTAGGACAGAACTACAACTCTGTATCGCACGCGTCGCGTCGGCCGAGGCCGCCGACGCCCCCGCCAGGACCGACCTCGCCGCCCGCCTGCACGGCTGACCTCGCACGCCACCAGCCTCAAGATCGCCATCAGCTCCGGGCAACCCGTTTCCGGAGCTTTCGGAGCCTCCTACACATGCCCGCACGACCGCTGGTCGGGCGCGTCGTTACCCGGCGAGAACACCTGTTCCGGATACAACAGGAATGAGGCCACTACCTGCGGTTTTACCCGATCGTCCGGGGAGGTGGCGGGGAGTCCGATCACATACCGGGGGACGTTCATGCATTCATTGAGCCTTTTCCAACTTGCGGCGGGTCGAACCTGGTCACGGGGCCTCGAAATTGGTCACGGTGAGCGCCTTGTCCCACCGAGCGGCGGCCAGGTCGTCGTGGCGGATCATAAATTTCGTGTAGTACTCCGTGTAGACCCGTCCTTCATTGGCGAGCGGTATCCATTCGCTCGCCAGCTGAAGCGCGTCCTCGTCCAGATAGGAAAACCATTCTCCCTTCGCGAGGGTCTTCGCCGTGATGCTGCCGACCGTCGCCTCGTCATCGGCGTACCCGCCGATGACGAGGTAGGCGCCGGACGACCAGAGGCCGTAGGCCAGAGACCGAAGTTCGTCCAGGTGCGGCAGTTCACGCTCCATGTACCGGGCCAACTGCTGCTGGAAGGGTGACATGTCGTCCCACTCGAGATCCTCCCAGAACTCGTGCCAGTCCTCGTCCTCGTCGCCCTCCTCGAGCCAAAGGGGTAGATCGGCTCTGAGCTCGGCGCAGACGTCGATCCGCTCGCCGGAACACGTGGAGTTGGGGGGTTCCGCGACCGCGGTTTCGGTGCCGTCCGGTACATACACGACTCGCGCGTACTGCCCCGGATCGGCCCGCAATTCGCCGAAGTCCATCTCTTGGTGAACGAAGAAGAGCAGCGTCCCGTCCGCCGGCAGGTCGAAGCCGTCGACCCTCGGCAGCGCCCCACAATCGACGGAAAGGAGCAACGGCAACGGAATGTCCCCGGCGGACGGCCACTTCATGCCCACCGGTAGCCGGGGCAACCCACCGATGTGCCCAACCGGAGAACCATCGCCACCCCCGGACAATCCGATCGCCAAACGAAGGTGCTGGCTGAACCTGCTGATCTCGTCGTCCGGGATGCCCAACTCAAGCGCTGCCCGACGAAACTCTCCCTGATGATCCATGCCCGAGAAGATAAACCCTTTCCAACTCGGCTGTAGAGCTGCTTCTTGCCGTCTCGAAGACGCTGATGGTCACCTTGCCCTTGGCTTCCTTCTGGGAGACGCGCTTCATCACGCCCTCGCCGAGCTGCGGTTGAAGCTTGACCAGCGTGCGGCCAACCTCGTTCTGCTTGCCGAGGCTGACTATCTTGAGGCTTTTCCAAACTGATCTTGCAGCTCAGGATGGGTGTGGCGAGCCTGGAGACCGATGAGGGCGAGGCTCCAGGTAAGACAGCAGTCGACCAAGATTTGACGCCCCGACCGGGAGCCTCGCCCGTGCTGTCTTCCCCCTCCACGATCCCGCTGTCCAGCCGCACCCTGAACCACCTCGCCGACCTCATCCGAGCGCACCGCAACCAGCATCGATCTCGGTGGCGGCGTCTCGACCCGGGCCGACAGGCGCTGCTCGCCCTGGCCCACCTGCGCAACGGTGACACCTACACCCGGCTCGCCGCCGGATTCGACGTCGGTGTCGCTACCGCCTGGCGGTATGTACAAGAAGCGATCGTGCTGCTCGCAGCGGCCACCGAGGACCTGACCATCGCAATGCCGCGCATCCAACGCCTGGCGTACGCGATCCTGGACGGCACGCTGATCCCGATCGACCGCGTGGCAGACCAGTGGCCGTACTACTCCGGCAAGCACAAGCGGCATGGCGTGAACGTGCAGGTCATCGCCGACGCCGCCGGCCGGCTCGTGTGGGCCTCACCGGCACTGCCGGGCTCAACGCACGACCTCACCGCCGCCCGAATCCACGACATCATCGATGCGCTGACCAGCGCAGACGTGATGACCTTCGCCGACAAGGGCTACCAAGGCGCCCGTGGCAGCGTGCGCACGCCGTTCAAGCGGCGCCGCTTCCGACCGGAGCTGTCACGCCGGCAGAAAGCGGTCAACCGCGCTAACGCGAGAATTCGTGCTCGTGGCGAACGAGCTATCGCCACCCTCAAGACCTGGAAGATCCTGGCTAAGCTGCGCTGCTGTCCGCGCCGAGCGACCGCGATCGTGCAGGCCATCCTCGTCCTGCACCACGTCGAAGCCAACCGCTACGCAGGATGAAACGGCTCACTGGTTTACCTATGGCGCATGGTGGTTTATGTCAGGGCGTTCGAAATTAATCAGATTCGCCCTGCTCTGTGACGCAATGGCCGCTCATGATGGCCGCCACGTCCTCCTCAGACGCTCCCGCCGCCTGGGCGAGCCGGATCCGGGACGCATCCAAGTCGAGGCGGGCCCACTCCCGCTCATCAGCGGTCATCCGGTCGCTCATGGTCTCCACTCCTGCCGGTAGTCGGGGTGGCCGGCGTACGGCAGGGCCAGGTGTCGCACGGCATGTTGCCAGGCGCGGGCCTCGGCGGGGCTCGGCGAGTGCTTCCAGATCAGGTCGACGTGGACCAGTAGGCGCCGCTTGGCCTCGACCTCGGCCAGTACGCGGGCCGGGTCGTGGCGGGCGACGTGGGCGGCGGTTGACGGGTGGAATCCTCCGATCTCGTATTGGTCGAAATCCACGCCGTCACGGGTTACCGCCCAGATGCCGCAGTCGGAGTCCCGCCAGCAGTGCGCGCCACCTGCTCGTCCTCGTCGAGGCGGGCACGGAGAAACGCGATCAGCTTGTCCATGGGGGGGAGCGTACGGCGCGAGCGCCGGTTGGGGCAGGCGGATGTGGAGACGCTTCCGCTTCCCTGAGTGAAGAGTGGACTCGGCCAGTGCTTGGGCCACGTCGGTGAGGTGGGCTTCGCCGACGGGCGGTAGGTCCACTTCGACGCCTTGACTCGCGGCTTCGGCGACCATCT
>NZ_JBSFPS010000429.1:0-5121 GCF_053588315.1 Streptosporangium sp. NPDC003464
CACCCCGACACCGACGCCGACGCCGACGATCACCCCCAAAGTGCAGTTAACTGAGCTAAAAGCTAAGGGGTGGGGCCTGGACCGCTGGATCGAGGACTACACCCGCGGCCGCCCCTTCCACCGCATCATCGGCTTCGAAGCCGAGGAAATGCGCCGTGTCGAACGCGACGCCAAGCTCGGCCTGCCCGGCCGCATCCCGTCCTACCCACTGGTCGAGTGGGGCTGGAACCAGCAGATGTGCGACGACTACCTGTACGCCCATCTGGGGGTGCGCTGGAGAAAATCAGCGTGCTCGTTCTGTCTTATCTGGAATCTGGGCGATCTACGTTTCTCGTCCATGACACAGATCATCTGGGACAAGTTTCCCCTGGTGGCCGGACACGAGCAGGCCCGGCGCTGGTTGCAGTTCACCGCGAACATCGGGCGGGCGCCGAACACCGTCGTTGCCTACGCGCGAGCGGTCGAGGATCATCTGCGGTTCTGCGCGGCGGTGGGTGCAGATCCGCTGACCATCCGGGCCGACGTGGTGGCCGCATGGATCGGCGACCTGCACGAACGGCCGAATCCTCAGGCGCCGAAGCTGATCCACCTCGACTCCGGGACCGGTCTGGCGAACGCGACGGTCCAGCAATACGTGGTGGCGGCCCGATCGTTCTACCAGTTCCTGGTCGAGGACGAACTGCGCGAACGCAATCCCGTCCACCGCGGCGAATCCGGACGGCGTGGCGGCCGCCCCCGAATCGACGTCCTGGCCGCCGAGGAAACCGCCGCCCCCTGCCGGCCCGCTTCGACGACTACCTGAACACCCAGCCCTGGACCCTCTACGACGTACAGCGTGCCTTCCGCGCCGACAAAGACGACACCCAGCGCCCGGCAGGCGTGGTCCGTGCTGTGACCCGCCTGGCCGAAGGCACCCGCCGCCAGATGTTGACCGGCCTGGACGCCCGCGCCGAGACGCTGCACCTGCCGGTCGAGCACGACGGCCTGCACCAGCGCATCTGGCTGCAGCACCGCGACCCGTTCTACCCATGCGTCGAGCACGCCCTGGTCGCCGCCCCTGCGGTCGTCGCCAACAAGATCGGCCCTGGATTCGACCAAGCCTGGCAAGCCGCACTGGCTGGCCCGCGGAAGCTGCCGCGCGCCGCCTGATCCGACCTCGGTCTTGCGCAGTACAGAACCCCCTGCTGTGTCCGCCAGCCCGCGCAGGCGGCGCCCCGCCCCCTTCCCGTGGTGCGGACTGATGTCCCCCGTTTCCCCTCGGTGATCGCCCCGGTCTCGGCCGGACGCAGCGCCTTCTCGTCAGCGGGTACGGCTCATCGATCAACGACGGTGGCCTGCCTGACCAGCTCGCCTACCTGATCGACGCCATCGGCGCGGACAGCGTCCAGGAGTTGCTCCTCCAAGGGGCCGCCGACCGTGCCTTCGTCGCTGCCTGACTGGCCCGAATGCTTACGCCGGGGCGGGCCGTTCACGGATGGGGCTGAGCTGGGGCTGTGACAGAACTCAAACCGCCGTTCCCAATCGCGTGGAGATCATTCCCCGACTGCGTGCATAGTGCAATCATGTAGGGCTCCGGGCCCTCCGAAGCAGTGCCGCTCCGCCGACCTGATCGGCTGCAGCGTCACGGGTTTCCTTGTTACTCCACAGCGCGGCCGATGAGTTTGTGGCTCCCGGCCGGTCCAAGCTCGTGACACCCTAGGAAAGGACACCGCCATGTCGGAGCTTCTCGTCGACTTCATCACCTCCCTCGACGGCCACGCATCGGGAGAGGGATGGCCCGGGTTCTGGGGCCTCGAGGGCCCGGAGTACCTCGCATGGCTCGGCGAGCAGCCCGAGGCCACCTACCTGATGGGAGCGAACACCTACCGCCTGATGTCGGGCTTCGCCGCAGGCGAGGTCCCGAATGGTCAAGACGAGTTCAGGCCCGAAGAAGAGGCGTCCGTCGACGGGCTCACGCAAGCGTCCAAGGTGGTGTTCTCCTCCTCACTCAAGGAGCCACTGACGTGGGCCAATTCAACGCTCGTCCGCGACGACGCCGTCGAGGCGGTCCGCGCCATGAAGTCGAGCGGCTCGGGGCTCCTCAGCACGATCGGCAGCCTCAGCCTGTCCCGGTCCCTGCTACGAGCCGGACTCGTCGACCGCTTCCGGGTCGTGATGTTCCCGGTGATCACCGGGGCCACGGGCGAAGAACGCATCTACGACGGCTATCCGGACGTTGCCCTCGAGATGATCGAGCACCGCACCTTCGACGGCCGCATCCAGCTGGTCGAGTACAAGCCCCGCGTGCTCGAGCACCCGCCGCTCGGCGTCCCTGCGTGACGTCGCCCCGTCCGCCGGTCTGGACGGCACCAGACCGGCGCCGGCGGGCGCGGAGCAAGACCGAATAGAGGGCGAACGGTCAACGTCAGGACGCCCGGTCCAGGTCGCGTCGAAGGAGTAGACCAGCCGAGCAAGCTCCCCCATCCGGTACGGGCCGTGGAACCGGGTCTACGACCTGTTCCGCCGATGGCAGCGGAACGACACCTGGCACCGGATACTCACCCAACTCCAGTCCCTGGCCGACGCGAAAGGCGCGATCACATGGGACCTGTGCGTCGACTCCACGGTATGCCGCGCCCATCAGCACGGGGCCGGGGCCCGCAAGCAGGGTGACTCACAGAAGGAACCACCAGGCGGCATCTTCACCGAGCCTGGTGATCACGGGCTGGGACGCTCGCGCGGCGGGTTCACCACCAAACTGCACCTGGCCGTCGAGCAGGGCCAAAGCCCATGTCGATCGTGGTGACCGCTGGGCAGCGCGGGGACTCGCCGCAGTTCGAACCCGTCCTGGAGAAGATCCGCGTGCCCCGCATCGGGCCGGGGCGGCCGCGTGTCCGTCCCCATCGGGTCCGCGCCGACAAGGCATACGCCTCCCGCAGAAACCGCGCCTACCTGCGCCGCCGCGGAATCCGCTGCACCATCCCCGACAGAGCCGGCCAGGCGCGCAACCGCCAGAAGCTCGGCTCCCGCGGCGGCCGACCACCGCATTTCGACCCAGCCGACTGCCGCGAGCGTCACGCGGTCGAGTGCGGGATCAACCGCCTCAAGAGGCACCGCGCCGTCGCCACGCGATATGACAAGCTGGCAGTCCGCTACGAGGCGACCGTCCTCATCGCTGCCATCAACGAGTGGCTGTGATCAGCACCTCCACAGGGGTCCTACGCGACCCTGACCACGTACTTGCCCTGGACGCCGCCCGCCTCCAGCGCCCGGTGTGCCGCTGCTGTCTCCTCCAGAGGGAAGACCGTGTCCACCGCGGGGCTCAGCTTGCCCTCGACCACATGGCGGGCGAGGTCGTCGAAGTCCGCCCGCGTGGGGTTGCCGCTGAAGAAGCGCACCCGGCCGTGTCCGTGGACCGTGCTGACCGCGAGGTAGCCGAGCGACGCAGCGGGCCGTTTCAGGTCGAAGGCGATGGTGACCATGCGCCCGCCGGAATTCAGTAGGCGCCGGAAGGCCCGCAGGTCGGTCCCCACGGTGTCCAGGACCACGTCGAAGCGGCCCAGTTCCGCCGGCCGCACAGTCCGGTGGTCGACAGCCTTGTGCGCGCCGAGCCCGCGGACGAAGTCGAGGTTGGCTGCGCGGGCGAGGGCCGTGACCTCGGCGCCGTACGCCCGTCCGAGCTGGACGGCGGCGTTGCCGACACCGCCCGCCGCGCCCCGGACGAGGAGTCGTTCGCCGGGGCGCAGCCCGGCTTTGTCCCGCAGCGCGGTGATGGCCGTGGTGGCCACCGGCAGCGCGGCGGCGTCCACCAGGTCAAGGCCGTCGGGGAGCTGGCCGACCTGCTCGGCGGGCACGGTCACGTACTCGGCGGCGCTGCCGAACCCGGAGGTGCGGCCCAAGACCCCCCATACGTGGTCGCCGGCCGCGAACCGTGTGACTCCGGCACCCAGTGCGGCGACCTCGCCGGTGAAGTCCAAGCCGACGCGCTTGGGGAATTTGCGGCCGGTCAGGAGGCGGAGACGGCCGGCACGGGCTGCCAGTTCGCCGCCGTTGACGCTGAACGCGCGCACCTGCACAAGGACCTCACCGTGGGCCGGCTCGGGGCGTGGCACGCGGCCCGCGTAGAGCACATCGGGGCCACCGTAGCGGTCGTAGAGCACTGCCTTCATCATGCGGTCGTTCATCGTTCTGCCTTTGCCGCCGGGGGCCGTACAGGGGTCTGGCATCGACCGTAAGCTCTTAAGTGGACGCAATCGTCCGTTTGGACCGGAAGCGAGAGACAGTGATAACGGAATCCTCTCGGATCACAGCCCGGGACGGGGTGCGGGCGGACGCTCGGCGCAACCGGGAGCGCATCCTCGTGGCCGCCCGTGCGGTCTTTGCGGAGCACGGGATCGACGCCCCGATGGCGACCGTGGCCCGTCGGGCCGGGGTCGGCGTGGCGACGCTGTACCGGCATTTCCCGACCCGGGACGCTCTGGTGCGGGGCGCGTTCGCGCAGCAGATGGAGACCTGCGCGCGGGCGCTCACCGAGGCTCTGGCCGCCCCTGACCCGTGGCAGGGCTTCCAGCAGCTGGTTGAGACGGTCTGCGCTCTGCAACGGGAGGAACGCGGGTTCCCGGCTGCGTTCGTCGCGGCCTTCCCGGAAAGCACGTCGGAACACGCGCAGTCCCGGCAACGAGCCGAGCGGGACTTCACGACCCTGGTACGCAGGGCCCAGGCGTCGGGCGCGCTGCGGGCCGATTTTCACCCTTCCGACCTCGCCGTGATCCTGTTGGCACACTGCGGTCTGGTGACCGCCCTACCGGATGATGGTGCAGCGTCCCGGCGCCTGGTGGCCTATCTGCTCCAGTCGTTCCGGACCGACACGGCCAACAAACCGCTGCCTCCGCCGACTGCGCTGACACTGCGCAGCCTCCCGATTGCAACTGACAGCTCCCAGGGGCAGCGGCCCCCCAGAGCCTGACTGAAACGGTACCTGCCGCAGGGCACGTCCAGTCCGACAACTCCACTTTCGCAACAGGCCCCAGTACTCCAGCATCAGTTCGTGATCTTTGGTGGGTAGTGTGCCGCTCTTGTGATGGATCATGACGTTGCTGCGTGGGTAGCGGGGTTGGATGACCTGTTCGCTCGGGTGGCGAG
>NZ_JBSFPS010000430.1:0-5075 GCF_053588315.1 Streptosporangium sp. NPDC003464
GCACAACCTCGTCGAGGTCGTCGCCGCGGCCCGCCACCTGATCAAGAAGCCGGACGCCACGCTCGACGACCTGATGCGGTTCGTCCCGGGCCCCGGCACGCCGCCGAGCGTGACGTGGACACCCCGCCGAGCGTGACGTGGACACCCCGCCGGCCGCCTCCGCGGGGGCGGCCGGCTCCGGGGGAGGTGGCGGCCCCCTTTGGGAACGGCCAGCGGCGGTCAATAACATGCGGGACATGACCGTCACCCACGCCCGGCGCCGCGAACGTCTCGCGGCACTGCTCCCCGCTCACGGAGCGGACGCGATCCTGGTCACCCGTGGCGTCAACGTGCGCTACCTGACCGGCCTGGCCAGCTCCAACGCGGCGGTGCTCGTCCGGGCCGATGCCCGTGCCACGCTGGCCACCGACTCCCGCTACGCCGAGGCCGCGCGGCGGATCTGCTCCGACATCGAGGTGGTCGAGGAGCGTGACGTCGCCGGATCCCTGGTCGGGCTGGCCGGCCGGGTCGCCGTCGAGGCCCACCACATGCCCGTCGCCGACTACTTCCGGCTGGGCGAGGGCCTGATGCGCCTGTCCGGCCTGGTGGAGTCGGTGCGCCGGGTCAAGGACGAGGCCGAGATCGACCTCATCCGCGTCGCCTGCGAGCTCACCGACCAGGCGTTCTCCGACGTGCTGCCCCTGCTGCGGCCCGGGGCGACCGAGCGGGAGATCGCCAGGGCGCTGGAGTCCCGGATGATCGAGCTCGGCGCCGAGAAGCCCGCCTTCGACTCGATCGTGGCGGCCGGCCCCAACGGCTCGATCCCGCACCACTCGCCCTCGGACCGGCCGCTGGAGCGAGGCGACCTGGTCACCATGGACTTCGGGGCGCTGCACGAGGGCTACCATGCCGACATGACCCGGACGGTGGCCATCGGCGAGCCCGCCCAGTGGCAGCGCGAGCTGTACGACCTGGTCCGCGCCGCCCAGCGCGCCGGCCGCCGGGCCGTACGGCCCGGCGCCGCCACCGACGAGGTGGACGCCGCGGCCCGCGACCTCATCGCGGAGGCGGGTCACGGGGCGCACTTCGGGCACGGCCTCGGACACGGCGTCGGGCTGGAGATCCACGAGCTGCCGTTCCTGTCTCCGGTGAAGCCAGAGCCCGACAGCGAGCACGCTAGACTAGAGGATCGAGTTCCGGTCACCGTTGAGCCTGGAGTTTACCTCCCGGGCAGGGGCGGCGTCCGCATCGAGGACACGCTCGTGACGCGTGATGACGGACCGGAACTTCTCACACGGACGACCAAAGAGCTGCTTGTCCTTTAGAGCGGCCGTACGCAGGAGAAACTAGTGGCGACGACGAACGACCTCAAGAACGGCCTGGTGCTCAAGCTCGACGGCGGTGAGCTCTGGACGGTTGTGGAGTTCCAGCACGTCAAGCCCGGTAAGGGTGGTGCGTTCGTCCGCACCAAGCTGAAGAACGTCCTTTCGGGCAAGGTCGTCGACAAGACCTTCAACGCCGGCGTCAAGGTCGAGGTGGCCAACGTCGACAAGCGCGAGATGCAGTTCTCCTACATGGACGGCGACGACTTCGTCTTCATGGACACCGAGACCTACGACATGCTCCACGTCTCTCGGGTCGCGGTCGGCGACGCCGCCAACTACCTGCTGGAGAACATGCTGGCCACGGTGGCGATCAACGAGGGCAACGTGCTCTACGTCGACCTGCCCGCGGCCGTCGAGCTGATCATCGCCGAGACCGAGCCCGGCCTCCAGGGCGACCGCTCCACCGGTGGCACCAAGCCCGCCAAGCTGGAGACCGGCGCCGAGATCAAGGTGCCGCTGTTCATCACGACCGGTGAGAAGGTCAAGGTCGACACCCGCACCGGCGATTACCTCGGCCGGGCCTGATGTCGGCACGGGGTAAGGCGCGCAGGCGCGCGCTGGACATCCTGTTCGAGGCGGAGGCGCGCAGCCAGGACCCGCTGAGCGTCCTCGCCGAGCGCCTGGAGCGGGCCGAGCCGCCCGTCAACGAATACACCGCGACGATCGTCGAGGGCGTGTGCCGGCACCGGGCGCGCATCGACGAGCTGATCACCACCTACGCCGAGGGCTGGACGCTCGACCGCATGCCCGCGGTCGACCGCAACCTGCTGCGCGGCGGCACCTACGAGCTGCTGTGGATGCCCGACGTCCCCGAGGGCGTCGTCATCAGCGAATGGGTCAGCCTGGCCTCCGAGCTGTCGACCGACGAGTCGCCGCAGTTCGTCAACGGCCTGATGGCCCGCTTCAAGCAGCTCAAGCCGTCCCTGGCGCTGTAGCGCGTCCCGCGGGAGGCCGGTCACCGGTCTCCCGCGGCCGCCCCGCCCCTCATCCCTCCTGGTACGCCCCGCGCCCGGAAAAGCCTCGATCAAGCGCGCGTACGGATCACCCTTGGCCGGGCCCGGGGACCGCCCGGCGTAGGCTGGGTCCGTCACCGAAAGAGGAGGCGATCCGAAGTTGCATGCCGTAGGCATCTCCCGGCAGTCAGGCACCCCGGCGGTCCGCACCGCCGTCGTCTGGGACGTCCTGCGGGCAGTGCTGGCCGACAGGGTGTCCGCGACCGGGCGCGAGCGGCTCGACATCGTCGACGCCGGGGGCGGCACAGGCGGCTTCGCCGTGCCGCTGGCCGAGCTCGGGCATGCCGTCACGGTCGTCGACCCCAGCCCCGACTCGCTGGCCGCGCTGGAGCGCCGTGCCGCGGAGGCGGGGGTGGCCGTGCGCGCCCTGCAGGGCGACGCGGCCGACCTGGGCGAGCTGCTCCCCGCCGACGGCGCCGACCTGGTCCTGTGCCACAGCGTGCTGGAATACGTGGAGGATCCGGTCAGCGCGCTGACGGCCATGGCCGGCCTGCTGCGCGAGGGCGGCGCGATCAGCGTGCTGGCCGCCAACCCGCTCGCCGCCGCGCTGCACCGCTCGATCACCGGCCGGTTCGACGAGGCCCGCCAGGTCCTGGAGGACCCCGAGGGCCGCTGGGGCGAGCGCGACCCCACGCCGCGGCGCTTCACCCGGGAGGCGCTGTCGAGGCTCCTGGCCGCGACCGGCTTCACCCTCGGAGAGGTCCACGGGGTGCGCGTCTTCGCCGACCTGGTGCCCAGCCGGCTGCTCGACGGGGAGCCGGGCGCCGCGCGCGCCCTGGTCGCCCTGGAGCAGGCGGCGGCCGCCCACCCGGTGCTCCGCGACATCGCCACCCAGCTGCACGTCCTCGGCCGTCGATGAGGCTTGCGTCGAACGCGTGTTCCCATAGGATGGCGCCGTGTCGAGGAAACAGCAGATGCCGCGGCCGGGGACGGACCTGGGCGCCGACGACACCGGCTGCCCGATCCTCCACGTCGACATGGACGCCTTCTACGCGAGCGTCGAGCTGCGCGAGCGCCCGGAGCTCAAGGGCGCGCCCGTCATCATCGGCGCGCCCGGCGCGCGTGGCGTGGTGCTCAGCGCCACCTACGAGGCCAGGAGGTTCGGGGTGCACTCGGCCATGCCCATGACCCGGGCCCGCCGGCTCTGCCCCCAGGCGGTGATCATCCCGCCGAGCCGGGGCAAATACGCCGAGGTCTCCCGGGGCGTCATGGAGATCTTCCGCACGTTCACCCCCGAGGTGGAGCCGATCGCCTCCGACGAGGCCTTCCTCGACGTCGGCGGGGCGCGCAAGCGCCTCGGCCCGCCGGCCGCGATCGCGGCGATGGTCCGCGAGCAGGTCGCGCGCGAGCACGGGATCACCTGCTCCGTCGGCGTGGCCAACAGCAAGTTCGTCGCCAAGCTCGCCTCGCAGCACTGCAAGCCAGACGGCCTTCTGGTGGTCCCGGTGGACAAGGTGGTGGATTTCCTCCACCCGCTCCCGGTGGGCGCTCTGTGGGGCGTAGGGGAGCGTACAGAGCAGTCCCTGGTCCGGCTGGGCATCAGGACCGTCGGGGAGCTCGCCGGGGTGCCGGTCGCCACCCTGCAGCGCCACCTCGGCCAGGCGGCCGGCGCGCAGCTGGCCGCGCTCGCCTGGGGGCGCGACGAGCGTCCGGTGACCCCGCACGTGCCCGACAAGAGCATCGGGGCCGAAGAGACATTCGCCACAGATGTTGACGACCCAGTGAAGATCCGCAGGGAGCTGCTCCGCCTCTCCGAACGGGTCGCCGCCAGGCTCAGGGAGGGCGGCCACGTCGGCCGCACGGTCAGTGTCAAGCTCCGCCGCGCCGACTTCAGCACCATCTCCCGCTCCCGGACCCTCCGGGAGCCGACGGACGTCGCCCAGGTGCTCTACGCGACCGCCTGCGACCTCTACACCGCCGCCGACCTGGAGAAAGTCCGGCTCCGCCTGGTCGGGGTGCGGGTGGAGAACCTCCGTCCGGCCGGCGAGGTCACCCGGCAGCTCGGCCTGGGGGAGCGGGAGACGGGCTGGCGGGAGGCCGAGCAGGCGATGGACCGGGCGGCCCGGAGATTCGGCCGGGATGCGGTGCTCCCGGCATCGCTTGTACGCCCGCCGTTTGATGGAATGGATCCATGACGTCGCCTCCGGTTTGGACTACGTTGGACGTTTTCTTTCGTCTACGTCTACAGCCTCGTATTCTGGGGATAACCGACCGCGAGGTTCGGACACCCCGTGTCGTCCGTCACCGTCTTCCCCGTCCTGGGGCTGTCCTTGGGAGGCGCCGTGCCGCTCTCTGATCACGAGCAGCGCTTGCTCGACCAGATCGAGCAGGCCCTCTACGCTGAGGACCCGAAGTGGGCCAATACCGTAAGGATCAGTGATCCACGCAGCCACTACAAGCGTCGCCTGGTGAAGGCCTCCATCGGCTTCCTCCTGGGCATCGTCCTGTTGATGGTGGGCGTCGTGATCATCAACATCCCGCTCGGCGTCGGCGGTTTCGTGGTCATGCTCGCCGCGTGTCTGTGGGGTCTGTCAAGCTGGAAGCGGATGAACGGGTTCAGCGAGGCCGCCGCGGCCGCGCGTCCCGGGCAGCCGGGCAAGACCGGCCGCCGCGGCGGTCCCCGGCAGAGCTTCATGGAGCGGATGGAAGAGCGCTGGCGCCGCCGTAGCGACGAGCGCTAGGCCCTGTCCGCACGGAC
>NZ_JBSFPS010000431.1:0-5054 GCF_053588315.1 Streptosporangium sp. NPDC003464
CGCCCATCGTCGCCTGCACCGGGTAGCCCAGCTCGCGCAGCCGGTCGATGTCGCGGCGGATGGTGCGCGGGCTGACCTGCAGGCGGTCGGCGAGCTCGCTGCCGGGCCATTCGCGCGGGGTCTGGAGCAGGGACAGGAGGGTGAACAGCCGGGCGGGAGTGTCGCTCATGCAGTCCAGGATGCCAGTCATATGGGACAGGAACCGACCTAAATAGGTTCTAGGGTCGGACACCTCACCTCATCACCTCATCGCGTCGCGTCGTGGAACGGACCGTGGCCCCGGTGGCCGTATCCGACTTCCGGACGGCTCCGCCCTCACGGAGCGCGATCATCGAAGGAGCACCACCGAATGAGCATCCGCACGGGCCAGATGTCACACCTGTCATGGAGCGAGGTCTGCGCCAGGCGCCTGGAGCGGCATGCCCTGTCGGCCCCGTCCCGCGACGCCCGGCCCGCCGACGTCGTCGCCGCCATGTGCGGCGCGCACGCCCAGGTGCTGTCGGCCGCCGAGCTGTCCATCGGGCTGCGCGTCGCCGGCCTCACCCGCGCGGACGTCCGCCGGGCGCTGTGGGACGAGCGCAGCCTGGTCAAGACGTTCGGACCGCGGGGCACCGTGCACCTGCTGCCCACCGGCGACCTGCCCATGTGGACCGGCGCGCTGTCGGCGCTGCCCCTGCGCAGCAGTCATGCCAAGAACGTACGGCTGACGCCGGGGCAGATCGATGAGGTCGTGGAGGCGATCGCGGCCGTGCTGCAGGACGCCGAGCTGACCATCGACGAGCTGAGCCAGGAGGTCATCGCCGCCACCGGTCCCTGGGCCGGCGACCTGGTCATGCCCGGCTTCCAGGACATGTGGCCGCGCTGGCGCCAGGCCCTCGCCACGGCGGCGGACCGGGGCGCGCTGTGTTTCGGCCCCGACCGGGGCCGCAAGGTCACCTACACCAGCCCGCGCCGGTGGCTGCCCGGCTTCCGGCCCGCCGACGGGGCCACCGCCCTCGCCGGCGTCCTGAAGCGCTACCTGCACGCGTACGGCCCGGCCACGCCCGCCCAGTTCGCCCAGTGGCTGGCCGTACCGCGGCGGTGGGCGGCGGAGCTGTTCGAGTCCCTGGCCGGCGAGCTCGAGCGGGTGGAGGTCGACGGCACCCCGGCGTGGCTGGCCGCCGGGGACGGCGCGATGCCCTCCGCACCGCCCCGGGGGGTGCGGCTGCTGCCCTACTTCGACGCCTACACCGTCGGCTGCCACCCGCGCGAGCTGCTCTTCCCCGGCCCGGCCGCCGGCCGCGCCCTGGCCGGCGGCCAGGCGGGGAACTTCCCGGTGCTGCTCGTCGACGGGACGGCCGCCGGGGTATGGCACCAGCGACGCTCCGGCCGCAGGCTCGACATCACGGTGGAGCCGTTCGCCCCGCTCACCGCGGCACGGCGCAGCGAGCTCGACGCCCAGGTGGAGCGGGTCGGGGAGTTCCTCGAAGGGGAACCCCGGCTGACGATCGGCACCGTGACCGTGGGCGCTCACGCGTAGGCCGGGCCCCGCCGGGCTCCGGCGCCCCGTTGCCATAATCGTCAACCAGGTTTACCATTTGGACAACCACGTTGACCATTATCTCGCGGCGTGCGCAGGCACGCCCGTCCCCGAAAGCAGGTCCGATGTCCGAGAACGTCTTCGTCACCCTTACCGCCGAGAGCGCACCGGCCGCCGCCCGCCCGATCCTGGAGGCCTCGGAGCAGAAGTTCGGCTACCTCCCCGAGGCGGTCGGGCGGATGGCCCTCTCCCCGCAGACGCTCAAGGGGTTCCTCACGGTCAACGGCATCTTCGAGCAGACCACCCTCGCCCCCCTCGACCGCGAGGTCCTCATCCTGACCGTCGCCACCCGCAACAGCTGCCACGTCTGCGTGGCGATGCACACCGCCGCACTGGTCCGGCAGGAGGCCGCGCCCGAGCTCGTCGAGGCGCTGCGGTCCCGCAAGCCCCTCCCGGACGCGCGGCTGGAGGCGCTGCGGGTGTTCACCCATGCCGTCATGGACCGCTGCGGCGCGGTCGGCGACGAGGAGCTGCGGGCCTTCCTCGACGCCGGCTACACCCCGCAGAACGCCCTCGAAGTCGTCCTGGGGATAGGCACCTACACGATCTCGACCTTCGCCAACCGGATGATCGACGCCCCTCTCGACCCGCCGCTGACGGCCTTCGCCTGGGACGGAGACGCCCTCTAGCGGCCCTCCGCCCGGGCCGCGCCGCGGACCGCGCGGAGGCTCACGCGGCGTCCAGGCCCCGGCGCAGCAGGGCGAACGCGTGCGCGGCGGCGCGGACGGCCTCGGGATGGAGCCGTGCGGCCGTCTCCCCCTCGGCCAGCCGCAGCCAGTTCCGGCGGGCCAGCACGCGCTGCACGGCGAGCACCTGGCCGGCCAGGAGACTCGCGGTGAGATCGTCGGTGTCCTCGGCGAGCGCCCCGGCCAGCGCCTCCTCGTCCATGGCCATGTGGTGGAACAGGCGGGCCGCCAGGCTGGGGGTGGAGAAGACCATGCGGTGGTAGGCGAGCACCTCCGCGTGGTCGTTGAGGCCGGTGACCGGGTCGCGCCGGTCCAGGCCCGCCATGAAGTGGCGCTCCAGCGCGTCCAGCGGCCCCTCGTCCGGCCGGCGCCGCCGGACGACGCGCGCGGCCTCGCCCTGGTGGTCGGCGATCCGGTGCAGGACGAGGTCCTCCTTCGTGGCGAAGTATTTGAACAGGGTGGGCTTGGAGACCTCCGCGGCCGCCGCGATCTCGGCGACGGAAACCTCCCCGAAGCCCCGCTCCAGGAACAGCGTGATCGCCGCCGTGGAGATCGCATCATGAACCCGCTGTCGCTTGATGTCCCGGAGTCCCGTCATGCCTCCATCCTACCAATGCTGTTAACCTGGTTAATATCTTAACCGAGTTAATGTTTGATGGGCTGGAGGGACCGTGCTCGACGAGGAGAAGGCCTACGTCGCACGCTGCGAGGCGGCGCTGCGCAGGATGCTCGACGGCGCCCGCCTGAACGTCGTCATCGGCGAGCGGGTGGCGGGCGACCGCTACAGCGCCGAGCGGCTCGGGCGGCACCTCAAAAGCCTCGCCAAGGAGCTGGGAGAGGAGCCCGGCGGCCCGCCGTTCTTCGGCCGCCTCGACTTCGGCTCGGACGCCGCCGCCGGCGACCACCGCGCCCAGCGCTACTACATCGGCCGGCGGCACATCTCCGGCGACGTGGGGCGGCAGCCGATGGTGATCGACTGGCGCGCCCCCGTCTCCAGGGCGTTCTACCGGGCCGGCGCCCGTGACCCCCAGGGCGTCGCCGTACGCCGCCGGTTCGGCTGGGCGGGCATGACGCTGACCGGTTTCGAGGACGAGCGGCTCGACCACGGTGAGGATCTGGGGGCCACGAGCCGGATCGTGGCGGCCGAGATCGAGCGCCCCCGCGTCGGCCCGATGCGGGACATCGTCGCCACCATCCAGCCCGAGCAGGACGAGCTGGTCCGCGCCGACCTGGAGGAGTCGATCTGCGTCCAGGGAGCCCCCGGCACCGGCAAGACCGCCGTCGGCCTGCATCGGGCCGCCTACCTGTTGTACGCCCACCGGCAGCGGCTCGAACGCGGAGGCGTGCTGGTCCTGGGCCCCAACCGGGCGTTCCTCGGCTACATCTCGGCGGTGCTGCCCGCCCTGGGCGAGGTCGACGTCGAGCAGACCACCCTGGAGCGGCTGCTGGCCCCCGGGCCGGCGCAGGGAGTGGACGACGACGCCGCCGCGGCCGTCAAGCACGACGCCCGCATGGCGGACGTGCTGCGCCGGGCGCTGTACGGGCGGGTGCGCAGGCCCACCGGGCCGGTCACCGTCCCCGACGGCTCCTACCGCTGGCGCGTCGCTGAGGAGGAGCTGCGCCGCATCGTCGACGACACCCGGCGCGAGGCTCCGCCCTACGCCGTCGGACGCGAACGGGTGCTCTCCCGCACCGTCGCCATGCTGCAACGGCAGGCCGAAGCGCGGGGACGGACCGTCAACGCCGCCTGGACGCGCAAGATGGGCAGGGCCGTCACCCCGTTCCTGGACGCGGTGTGGCCCGCCGTACGGCCGCAGGAGGTGGTGGCGGAGCTGCTCGGCGACCCGGCGGCGCTGGCACGCGCCGCGGACGGGACGCTGACCCCGCAGGAGCAGGCGGCGATCGGGTGGGCCAGACCGCCGCGGACGTTCAAGAGCGCCAGATGGTCGGCGGCCGACGCCGTGCTCATCGACGAGGTCGCCGGCCTGCTGGAGCGCCCGCGGAGCTACGGGCACGTGATCGTCGACGAGGCCCAGGACCTGTCGGCGATGCAGTGCCGGGCCGTCGCCCGCAGGAGCGAGCACGGCTCGATCACCGTGCTGGGCGACCTGGCCCAGGGCACGACGCCGTGGGCCGCCCGCGACTGGCGGGACCGGCTGACCCATCTGGGCAAGCCGGGAGCCCAGGTGATCGCGTTGACGACCGGCTTCCGGGTGCCCGCGGCCGTCGTCGCGCTCGCCAACCGCCTGCTGGGAGAGCTCGAGGTGGACGTGCCACCGACCCGTTCCTTCCGGTCCGACGGCCGGCTCCGCGTCGAGGAGGTGCCCGATCTCCCGCGGGCCGCCGTCGCCGCGGTGCGCGAGGCCCTCCTGCGCGAAGGCTCGATCGCCGTCGTGGCCGCCGACGCCGCCGTCGAAGGGCTGGCGGCGGCGCTGTGGGACGCGGGCGTCACGATCGCCGAGGCCGGCGAGGCGGGCGCGCGGGTGACCGTCGTACCCGCGACGGTGGCCAAGGGGCTGGAGTACGACCACGTGGTGGTGGTCGAGCCGGCGGAGATCGTGGAAGCCGAGGCGCGGGGCCTCAACCGGCTGTACGTGGTGCTCACCCGCGCCGTCTCACGGCTCGACGTGCTGCACCGCCGCCCGCTGCCGCCGCAGCTGGCCGGGGCGTGAGACGGCCCGCCGCCACGGGGAGGGGTGCGGCCGCAGGCCTTCCTGCGGTCGTCGTGGCCGTGGAGGTCGCTGGCGTACCTGGCGTCGAGCGTCCTGCTCTGCGGCGGTGTCGGGCTG
>NZ_JBSFPS010000432.1:0-5013 GCF_053588315.1 Streptosporangium sp. NPDC003464
ACCACGACCCGAGGGCCGCGGGGACGAGCAGCAACAGCAGCGCGCCGCGCAGGTCGAGGAAGGCAGTGGCCAGGGCCAGCAGCCCCGCGCCCGCTAGGCCGCCGACCGCGACGATCAGCCCCAGCGCGGCCATGGCGTGCGGCCGGTCGGCGGGCCGGACGACTGAGAGGGCGCCGATGAACAGGCACGGCCCGATCACCGCCAGGAACGCCTGGCCCAGCGCGAGCAGGGCCAGCAGCAGCCACAGCGCCGGCGCGACCGCGGACAGGGCGAACGCCGTGGCGGCCGCGGCCAGCGCCCCGCCCGACAGCGCCATGAACCGCGCCGGTCCCGCCCGGTAGGCCGCCTCCGCCCTGGCCCCGAAGGCGGCCAGCGCTGCGATCGACACCGCCGCGGCGGCACCGGTGAACAGCCCTCGCTGGCCGGGCGTGAGCGCGTACTCCTGCTCCAGCAGGGTCGAGACCACCACGCCGTACGGCGCGGCCAGCGCCCCTATCGCGGTGAATCCCACGCACATCCGGCGGATGGTCGGGATGCGCAGGGTCCGCACGAGCGCCGCCCCGAAGCCGGTCGTCCCCTCGTCCGCGGCCGGCGCGGGGGCACCCGACCTGGCCTGGAGCTCGGCCACGTCCCAGCGGCCCAGAACCGGCTCGCGCAACCGCAGCGCGTACAGGCAGGCCGCCAGCGACAGCCCGCCGAGCGTCGCGAACACCGCCCGCCAGTCCATGCCGAGCCACGACACCAGCGCCGCGACGACCAGCGGCCCCAGGACGCCGGCCAGCGGCGACGAGGCGGAGTACAGCGACATCACCCGCATGCGGGCGGGCGGCGGGTAGGCGTCCACGAGCAGCGGCGGATGCAGCACCGCCACCGTGCCGGTGGTGGCCCCGTTGACCAGCATGAGCGCGGCCAGCGAGAGCGGCCCTGCCACCGACCCGGTGAACAGCGTGGTCAGGCTCCAGGCGAACCCGGTGCCGACCGCCAGCCGCACCCGATGGGGGTAGCGGCGCAGCAGCGCGGCCACCGCGAACGGAGCGAGCCCCGCCGCCACGCCCTGGGCGGCCACGATTCCCGACAGCGAGCCCGCGTCCATCCCGAGCGAGGCGGCGATCTCGGGTGCCAGCACGCCGAACACCTGGGTCTGGAAGCTGTCCACGACGGCCAGCACGGTCATCGCGACCAGGAACGACAGGCCGGTGCCGTGCTCCCTGAGCGTACGCAGCAGAGGAGCGGTGTCGCCCTCCCTGCCGGTGACGCCCAGGACCGCGCGTGCGTCCTGCCTGCTCAAGGAGGCGTGTTCGCCTGGAAGATCGTTCACGCATCGAGGATCACGCGGTACGGCACGAGCGCACGAGCGCCGAACGGGGGCTTCCCCGTGGCGATCGTAGGCGGTGGCACCCTACTTTCGTCGGATCCGGCCCGCCCATGCGGATCGGTAACGTATGGCGGTATGAACGCGCGGGTCAGAAGGCTGTCGGGGGACGTCGCGCTCGCCGTGGCCGTGGGCGTGGTGGGCGTCGGCAGCGATCTGGCCATCAGCGGCGCGGTGCCCATGGCGCTGGTGCCCGACGTGCCGTGGCAGGGGCTGTGGGTGCAGGTCGCGGGTGCGGCCGCGCTGCTGGGGCGGCGGCGCTTCCCCCTCGCGGTGGCGCTGGCGATGATCCCGCTCGGCTTCATCGAGGTGCCGGTGGCCATGCCGTTCGCGCTGTACGCACTCGGCGCCCACCGCGGCGATCGGCGGCTGCTCGTGGCGGTGACCGGGCTGGCGCTGCTCGTGCTGACCCACCTGTGGGAGGCCGCCGATCTCGCCACGGCCCTGCACCTCATCGCGATCTGCGGCCTGGTGGTCATCCCCGCGACGCTGCTCGGCCTCTACGCCGACAGTCAGCGGCGGCTCAACACGGCGCTCGCCGAGCGGGCCGAACGGGCCGAACGCGAGCAGCGGCTGCTGGTCGAGCAGGCCAGGGCGGAGGAGCGCACCCGGCTCGCCCGCGAGATGCACGACGTCGTCACCCACCACGTCAGCCTGATGGTGCTGCAGGCGGGGTCCCTTCGGATGGCCGCGCCGTCGCCCGAGGTGCGCGACGCGGCCGAGGAACTACGTGCCACGGGCCGGCGCGCGCTCGGGGAACTGCGCGAGGTCGTCGGCGTGCTGCACGACCGGCAGCCCGCCGACCTCGCCCCGCCGCCGACCCTGCTCGACGTCACCCGCCTGGTCGCCGATTCGGGGCTGCCGGTGTCGCTGAGCCAGGACGAGCAGATCGAGGTGTCGGCCCCGCTCGGCCGTACCGCCTACCGGGTGGTGCAGGAGGCGCTGACCAACGCGCGCAAGCACGCGCCGGGCGCGCGGGTCTCCGTCCGCCTGAGCCACCACGACGGCGGGGTCCGCGTCGAGGTGCGCAACCACGCGGCGGACCCGGCGCCCGCCGATCCCCTGCGCCTCGGCCTGCCGCCGTCCGGCACCGGGCTGCTCGGCCTGCGGCAGCGGGTGGAGCTGGTCGGCGGCGCCTTCACCGCCGGCCCGACCGAGACCGGCGGATTCGAAGTGCTGGCGACACTGCCGGGAAAGGGAAGGGGAAGCGCCCGATGATCAGGATCCTGCTCGTGGACGACGAGCGGATGGTCTGCGCCCATCTGCGGGCGATCCTGTCCCGCGCCGACGACCTCGAGGTGGTGGGCGAGGCGCACGACGGCGCCGAGGCGATCGAGGCGATCGTCCGGCTGGCGCCGGACGTCGTGCTGATGGACATCAGGATGCCCGGCGTCGACGGCCTGGCCGCGGCCGAACGCGCCTGCCGGCTGCCCCGCCCGCCGAAGATCATCATGCTCACCACCTTCGACCTGGACGAGTACGCGGTCAGGGCGCTGCGCGCGGGTGCGGTCGGCTTCCTGCTCAAGGACACCGACCCCGAGGATCTGACCGGCATCGTCAGGGTCGCCGCCGACGGGCACGCCGTCGTCTCGCCCGAGCTGACCAGGCGCCTGGTTTCGGCCTTCGCGCCCGGCGAGCCCGCCAGGCGCGCCGCCAGGGCGCTGGTGGACGGGCTGACCGAGCGCGAGACCGAGGTGCTGGTCTGCCTGGCGGAAGGGCTGTCCAACTCCCAGACGGGCAGCCGGTTGTTCCTGAGCGAGACGACGGTCAAGGGATACGTGTCACGGTTGCTCGGCAAGCTCGGCTGCGCCAACCGCACCCAGGCCGCGCTGCTGGCCTACGACGCCGGTCTGGTCAGCCGAGCCTGAGCTCAGACGACCCTGCGGGCGGCGAAGCCGCCGCTGACCAGGCGCACCGCCCGCCCGTCCCTGACCACGAACGCCAGATCCCAGCCCCGCCCGCCGGACAGGTCCTGCTCGGGCAGGAACCGGTGCTCGTCCAGCGGCAGCAGCACCACCGGCGGGCTGAGCGCGCCCGAGGCCACGTCCTCCAGCGTGACGGTCAGCACCCCGTCCACCGCGGTCACCTCGTAGCGCAGGTCGCAGGCGGCGTACCGGCCCTCGTACGGCCCCGTGTCGGCCGTGAGCCGCGTGACGGGCTCCACGTCGGCGGGCCAAGCCCCCAGCACCTCGGCGGCCACGGCGGCGGCCAGCGGATAGCCCGCGTGCGGGCTGTTACACACCACCGCGACGACCACGCCGGTGGAGGGCACCCACAGCAGCGTCGACGAGCCGCCGAGATTGGTGCCGCTGTGGCCGAGCACGGTCGTCCCGCCAAAGTCGCGCTGGTAGGGCCCCAGACACCAGCTGTCGGCGAACCTCCTGGTCGGCAGCGACACCTGCGGCACCTGCATGGCGGCGCATGCCTCGGCCGACAACACGCCGGCGCCCGCCCGGACGAACAGCTCGCCGAACCTGGCCAGATCGGCGGCCGTCGAGCACAGCGTGCTGCCCGCCGGCCCCGAGGCGCGCGAGAACGTCCACGGCCGCACCACCGAGCCGTCGGGCGCGTGCCCCACGGCGACCCTGTGATAGGGCAGCTCCTCCCACAACGTCAGGCACTCGCGCAGCCCGAGCGGCTCGAAGACCCTGCGCCGCAACGCCTCGTCCCAGCTCACCCCGGTCAGCCGGGCGGCCAGCGCGCCGGAGACGACGGTGGAGGCGTTGCTGTAGGAGTAACCGTCGCCCGGGGCGAACAGCATCTCCATGCCGGCCAGCGTCGCCAGGTAGTCGGCCGGGTCGTCGTAGTGCCCGTTGTCGATCCCGCTGCTCATGGACAGCAGGTGGCGCGCGGTCACCGACGCGGTGGCGGCACCGTCCGACAGCCGCAGCTCCGGCAGGTGGCGCACGACCGGCTCGTCCAGGTCCAGCAGCCCGTCGTCGACCAGAGTCATCGCCAGCACCGCGGTGTGCAGCTTGGTCGTCGAGCCGATCTGGATCAGCGTGCGCGGGTCCATCGGCAGGCCCAGCTCGGCGTTGGCGACCCCGGTGGCGGCCTCGCACAACTCGCCGTCGGCGAGCACGGCGACCTGCGCGCCGGTGACGCCCATCCGGCGGGCGGCCTCGGTCAACATCTCTTCCATGGAGACCGAGTCTCGGCCGCCCACCCCTCCCCCATCAAGGCAATGGCGGGCGCAGCCCACCTTCGCCACGGCAGGACCGTACTTTGGTGTGGCCTTTCAGAAGCCGAACTGGGCGAAAGGCCGCCCGTCGCCGATCTCCCGCAGTGCCGCCGCCGGGTAGTCGACCATGCCGTCGGGCAGCCGGTTCAGCGGATGCAACCCCAGCGTGTCGCACTTGCCCGGCTCGGTGGATCCTCGCCAGCACTCGGGTGTCCGGCAAGAGATCAAGTCTCACCGAACCCAGGGCGGTTCACTCACCGCCCGGATGGGTTCCCTGCGACGACCAATTCCGGGTGATGGCCGCCGTCACCCTGAGCAACAGCGCCTCCGACGGCACGTTCGACGTCCCGGGAGCCGGCCGGAGGGTCTCCTGACCTGCTCCCCGACGCGGGGGCGGTCACCGCCCGATGCGGCGCCGGAGCCGTCCGTGCCGCCGCAGGCCGCGGCCAGCAGGCCGGTG
>NZ_JBSFPS010000433.1:0-5000 GCF_053588315.1 Streptosporangium sp. NPDC003464
CTCCCCTGAGTCCATGAGGGTGCGGCAGCCCGTTGCTCCGTTCGGAGAGGGCGGGTTTCGGCGCTCTGCTGTCGAACGGCCCACGGGGCCGAATCGGTGAAGGAACCAGGGGAGGGGCGTTGACCCGGGGTGACGCCGCTGGGTGATCAGGCAGAGTTGTAGCACTGTCCGGTATCCGGCTCAGGGACACCACCGCCGGCCCGCCGCCTGCGGTCAGGCACCCCGGGCCGGGGCGCCGTCTGTCTCCTCTCGGATCAGGCGGCCCGCTCCCTCCGGCGTCGTCTCCAGTCGCCACCCGTCCGGCCACGCATGAGCGGCCGCAGGATCGACCACCACCGCCTCGCCCAGCGAGGGAGCCTTGGTGAAGGTCGAGCGAAATGGGCGGTCTTGGTGAAGGTTGCCTCGTCGAACCTGGCGCCGGTGACGTGGCCGCGGGTCAGGTTGAAGTCGATGAGGGTGGCGCCGGTCAGATCCAGGCGCATCCCTTCCCAGAAGGTTGGTGCGGCCGGGAGGGTGGAGCGCTGGTCGGTGGGGCGTTCGTCGCGCAGGTGGTCGGTGAGGATGCGTTGGGCGGTGAGGCGGACCTGGCGTTCGCCTTCGGTGACCTGGTCGGTGTCGGTGCCGGCTGGGGCGGGTGGGGGTGTGGTGCGTCCGCGGGCGGCGGCGCGTAGGGCGTGGTGGCGGCGCCGGGCGGCGCGCAGCGCCTCGGCCCGGTCGGCGGCCGCATCGGGCGTCGGAAGCGGGGTGTACGGCATGCGCAGATGACGTTGACGATGGTCTGCCGGCTGAACACGGTCGACGAGTTCTGGACGCGAGCCGACGGCAAGCGGGTCGGCTATGAGGTGAACGGCAAGCTGCAGACCTCCGACCCAGGATGGCATGCGCCGGAGAACATCTATGCCCTGCTGGCCGCACTGCCGACCGACCCCGACGCGCTGCTGGCCGAGTTCCGTAAGACTCACGAGACAGAAGGCGCCGATCAGGACTACTGGATCTTCAAGCGGTTCGCCACCACCCTGTCCCAGAACATCGTCCCCCCGGACCTGCAGGCCGCCATCTTCCGGGCGATCGCCAAACTGCCCGGCGTGATGGTGAACGAGTCGGCGGTCGACGCCGACGGCCGTGCCGTGCTGTCGGTTTCTCGCGTCGTCGAGGGGTGGCGCGACTTCGAGATCCTGCTGGATCCGGCGATCTACGCCTACAGAGGCAGCGCGAGACCGCGATCAGGGATTACGAGGAGCGCCACCCGCGGCCGGGCGTCGAAAAGTTCACCGTGAAGGACGGCAAGCGCGTCCCGATGGCCCCGCATGTGGAGTGGAGCATCGAGAAGGGGACAACCTGGCAGACGCCCACCCGTACCAGGTGGGCATCGTCAACGAGGCCGGACAGAAGCCGTAGGCCCGGCTCAGGACCGGCTCTGGCGGACTCCGCCCCGCCGCATCTCCCCGATTACCGAGGAGCGGTGATGTCCGTGATCGGGTCGCCCTCCACCAGCACCAGGTCGCCCCGGAGCCACCGCCCCTTTCAGGAGAGATCTCGCAGCCAGGAGGCGATGGCCGCCCCGATTTGATCGGGAGCGTCTTCTTGAACCATGTGGCCACCCGTGATCGTGATGTGTGCCTGATTCGGCCACGACCGGGCGACGGCCCGGTGTGTTTCAAACATCGTTCCTGGAACCGCCTCGATGAACAGCTTGGGAACCGAAGACTTAGCGAGCCATTCCGCATAACGCGTGACGACATCGTGAACATCGCGTGGTTCGCCCGCAACGGGAACCTCGCGCGGCCAAGTCAGCGTCGGTCGGCGTGACTCGCCCGGTTCCGTGTAGGGACGACGGTAGACGGCCATCTCCGCCTCCGACAGCCCTCGCAGCACCTCTGCAGGCAAGACGTCGTCAATGAAGAAGTTTTGGTCGAGAACCATCTCTTCACCTGCAGCGGAGCGGATCGCCTGGAAGAGCGCAGCCGCAGGCTCCGGCCAGTCGCTCCACGAGGGAATCGGAGCCACGAACGCCTCCATGTAGGCGATACCCCGGAGTGCGGAAGGCTGACGGTACGCCCAATCGAAACCCAGGGCCGAACCCCAGTCCTGCAGCACCATGACCACCCGCTCACGTACGTCGAGGGCCTGAAGGAACGCATCGAGATAGCGGCGATGCTCGACGAAGCGGTATGAGCCCGGCCCGCTGGCCGTAAGTTTCGCGGACTCGCCCATCCCGATCAGGTCCGGGGCGATGCAGCGCCCTTTGTCCGCCAGATACGGGATTACATTCCGCCATACGTACGACGAAGTCGGGTTGCCGTGAAGAAAGACGATCGGATCACCTTCTCCCTCCTCGACGTATGCCATTTCAAGCCCATCGACCTCAATACGACGCTTCCGATATCGTTCTTCAGTCGAGATCATGACTCTCCTCATTTCGCGGGTTTTTGCTTCGGTCGGAAATTCTGCGGCACGACCCGGGTCTTGCCACAAGCCCCCCGGTGCGCCATAGTGTGCGACCGCTGTCAGCCTTGGCCTCACGAGGCCCCGGCGACCTTCGAGGCACTGTTCCAGGCCGCGGCTGGCGACGTGCACCGCGAGGAGTTCCTGCGCGACGTCTTCGAGCACGCCCTGAAGCCGGGCGACCGGCGCGACCAGACAGGAGTGCGACCGGCATCGCGTTCATCGCCGGATCATCCCGGCTGTTTTCAGGCCGTGTGCCGGTAGGCGGTGTAGGTGAGATAGCCGGCGTCGCCGTCCTCGTACCACGTGGACTCGTCGTGAGGCATGATCGGCAGCCCCTGACGCAGTCGTTCTACCAGGTCGTGGTTGGCGATGAAGGCGCGGCCGAAGCTGATCAGATCGGCGCCGAGCCCCAGCCAGTGATCAACGCCCGCCTGGTCCTCACCGCCGGGTCGGATGTCTCGCGCGTTTCCGAGCTGATCATGCCGGTCCCCGATGACGGGTGGAGCGGCTACCGGGGCAGCGGCGTCCTGCCGACCGGCCACGCGCTCACCATCAGCGTCGGGGGCTGACCGCGATGCCCGTGGCGCGTCGAGTGACGCGCCAACCCACGAGACGCGCTAACACACAGGGAGGAAGCGCAGGTCAACAGAGGTATGTGCGATGGGGCGTCGTTACTCAACCCCGGTTCAGGTCAGGGGCCGGAAGAAGGTTCGGAGCTGTTCTGCCAGATAGTCCGGTTCCTCGTGGGCCATGAAGTGTCCGCCGCGGTCGGGGCGAGCGAAGTGTCGCAGGTTGGGAAAGGCGCGTTCGGCCAGGCTCCGGGGGAAGCCTGCCATCAGGGATTCGTGGCTCAGGGTGATCGGGGTCGGCACGGTGATCGGTGGGCGGGGTCCGGTGTGCGGATGGTCGTAGTAGGGACGGAAGGAGGAACCGATGCTGCTGGTGGCCCAGTAGAGGGTGGCCACGGTGAGCAAGTCGTCGGCCTCCCACCGGGCCTTGAGGTCGCCCTCGCAGTCGCTCCAGTCGCGGTACTTGTCGGCGATCCAGGCCAATAGCCCTGCCGGTGAGTCCGTCAGCGCCGCGGCGATCGTGTCCGGGCGGGTTCGCATGATCGCGCTGTAGCCGCCGTCCTGGGCATCGTAGGCCTGTTCGGCCTCCAGGTAGATCCGCTCGTCCGGGTTCACGGCCGAAGAGTCGATGCCGGCGGTGAGGCTGCCGGAGGTCATGTGGATCCCGACCACGCTGGCCGGAAATAGGGCGCCGAGCCATTGGGTGACGCTACCGCCGATGTCCCCGCCGAACGCGCCGTAGCGCTGGTAGCCGAGGGTTGTGGTCATCAGGTGCTGCCAGGTCTCGGCGATCCGATGCCCGGTGAAAGGCCCGTGGGGTGTTTCGGAGTACCCGAAACCCGGCAGTGAGGGGATGACCATGTCGAAGTCGGCGGCCAGCCGGTCGGCCACTGCCAGCATCTCCACGAAGCAGCTCGGCCGTCCATGGGTGATCAGCAACGGCAACGCGCCGCGTCGCGGAGACTTGACGTGGACAAAATGCACCCGCTGGCCATCGATGTCGGTCAGGTACTGCGAGTACTTGTTCAACCCGGCTTCAACCTGGCGCCAGTCGAAGCCGTCCGCCCAGTGCTCCACCAAGGCACGCAGGTCCGTGGGGTCGACCCCCGCGTTCCATCGCGTGCGGTCCGAGACTGTGGTGAACCGGGTATGCGACAGGCGTACTCGTAGGTCAGCAAGCACGTGCGGCAGATCCGGTCGAACAGAACCTCCCCGCCGCGGCCGAACCGGGCGGTGAACTGCTTGCCGTTGTCGGTCAGCAGCTCGTCGGGGATGCCGTGGCGGCCCAGTGCGTCGGCCAGGGCCAGGCACACGGCCCGGCCGCTGGGGCGCATCACCACGGTGGCGGCCACGCAGTAGCGGGAATGGTCGTCGACCCCGGTGACGATCTTGCATTCGGTGCCGTCGGCCAGCATGATCCCGCCGACGATGTCCATCTGCCACAACTGCATCGGCTCGCAGCGCTGCCAGCGCTTGTAGTCCTCGCGCCGCCGGCCCCTGGGGGTGAGCTGCACCAGGCCGTGGCGCACCAGCACCCGGTGCACCGTCGCCCGGGACGGCACCGGCCCGGGGCAGGGTCGGCGGGTCAGCTCCCACACCAGCCGGCGGGCGCCCCAGCGGGAGTGGTTGCGCCGCAGCTCGCAGATCAGCGCCTCCACCTCGGCCGGGATCCGGGTCGGCGAGGTGTGCGGGCGCGAGGAGCGGTCCGACAGCCCGTCCAGGCCCTGGTCGCGGTAGCGGCTCAACCACCTGTGCACTGTTTGACGGGAGATCCCGAACCGCCGGGCGACCTCGGTGACGCTCGCCCCGGATGACACCTGCAGCACGGCTTGGTAGCGCTGCTCGACCACGCTCAACTCCGCCAGCACTCGGCGAAGTGTCACACAGGTCCTGAGCACGATCTGTCACGCAGATCATGAGACCTGACAGACGAGACCCCAAGATCCAATGAGACTTTTCTTCACGGGTTCAAGGCGGCCCGCC
>NZ_JBSFPS010000434.1:0-4956 GCF_053588315.1 Streptosporangium sp. NPDC003464
CTCCTTCTTGCCGCGCTTGCTGGCGTACCAGTCCTCCAGGAGCTCGCCGACGGTGCCCTCGGTGGCGGCGAGCTCGACGCCCATCCGCAGGCGGCAACACGCTGCTCTACTCCCTGCTCGTGCTCATCGGGGTGCCGCTGGCGATCGTGATCGCGGCGCTGCTCAACGTACCGGGGCTGCGCGGGCTCGGCTTCTACCGCACGCTGTACTTCCTGCCCGTGGTCACCATGCCCGCGGCCGTCGGCCTGACCTGGCGCTACCTGTACAACGGCGACTTCGGCCTGATCAACTACCTGCTCGGCGAGATCGGGATCGACGGGCCCTACTGGGTCTCCGACCCCGAGTTCGCGATCTACGCCATCGCGGTGGTCGGGATCTGGAGCTCGCTCGGGTACAACGCCGTGCTGTTCCTGGCCGGGCTCCAGGGGATCCCGAAGCACTATTACGAGGCCGCCGCGATCGACGGCGCGGGCAGGATGCGGCAGTTCTTCCGCATCACGCTGCCGCTGCTCACGCCCACCACGTTCTTCGTCATGGTGATCACGCTGATCAACGCTCTGCAGGTGTTCGACCTGGTCTACCTCATGATCGACACCAAGAGCCCGGCGCTGGCGGGGAGCCGCACGATCGTCTACCTCTTCTACGAGCAGGGCTTCGTGCAGAACAGCCGCGGCTACGCAGCCGCGATCGCGGTCGTGCTGCTGGCCCTGATCCTCGCGCTGACCGCCCTTCAGTTCAGGCTGCAGAGGCGGTGGGTCCACTATGAGTAGGCGCTGGATCGTGCACGCGGTCCTGCTCGCCGGCGGGCTGATCATGATCACGCCGTTCGTCTGGCAACTCGTGGTCTCGCTGCAGACCGTCAGCGAGTCGATGCGGGTGCCGCCCACGCCGGTCCCCTCCTGGCAGTGGCACAACTTCGCCGACGTGTTCAGGACCGTGCCGCTCGGGCGGCAGTTTCTCAACACCGTGATCGTCACGGCGGCGGTGACGGCCGGGCAGCTGCTGCTCTGCTCGCTCGCAGCCTTCGCCTTCGCGCGGCTGGAGTTCCCCGGGCGCGGGCCGATCTTCATGCTGTTCCTGGCCGTGCTGATGGTGCCGGGAGAGCTGTTCCTGCTGCCCCGGTACGAGATCATGCAGGGGCTCGGCTGGCTCAACACCCTCCAGGCGCTCATCGCCCCCGGGGTCTTCGGGGCCTTCGGCACGTTCCTGCTGCGGCAGTTCTTCAAGACGCTGCCCAGGGAACTGGACGAGGCGGCGCGCCTGGACGGCGCCAACCCGCTGCAGATCTACTGGTGGATCATGCTGCCGCTGGTGCGGCCCGGGCTGCTGGCGCTCGGGCTGCTGACCGTCATGTGGTCCTGGAGCAGCCTGCTCTGGCCGCTGGTGGTCAACACCGACCCGGAGATGATGACGCTCTCCGCCGGGCTGGCCTCGCTGCGCGGCCAGTACCTGACCAATTACCCGGTCCTCTTCGCCGGGTCCGTCGTCGCCTCGCTGCCCGTGATCGTTCTTTTCGTGGTCATGCAGCGACAGCTGATCGCCGGGATCGCGTTCACCGGCTCGAAAGGCTGAACCACCAGTCTTTCCCCCGTTGTATCCCCTACCGAGGAGTATGTGTGCATTCCCGTCGCAAGTGGATCGTCGTCGCCTTAGGCGTCACTCTGGCCTCCTCCGCCTCACCGGCACTGGCCGACCCGAAGCCCGTGGACGTGCAACTGCTGTCCCTCACCGACTTCCACGGCTACATCACCCCGCAGAACAACGCCACCGACGGGACGATCAAGGATCCACAGGGGAACACCCTGGTGGTGGGCGGCGCGCCGTACGTGGCGACGCATCTGGACAAGCTCCGGCAAGGCCATGAGAACACGGTCACGTTCTCGACCGGTGACGATTTCAGCGGCTGGCCGACCGAGGTGTCCTACCACGCCGACGAGCCCACGATCGAGTTCCTGAACAAGATCAAGGTGGAGTTCACCGCGGTCGGGAACCACGAGCTGGACCGGTCCCTGGAGTTCCTGCGCGACCACATGGGCGAGGGCGAGTGCTTCGGTGAGATCGGGGTCGACAGCTGCTTCACCGACTCCGACGGGCGGCAGTTCCACGGCGCCGACTTCGCCATCTCGACGGCCAACATCACGCGGAAGGGCGACACCCGTCCGGTGCTCCCGCCGTACGTGATCAAGCGCTTCCAGGGCATCCCCGTCGGGTTCATCAACCTGACCACGCCCACCACGGTGGACGGCTCCACCTCCTACCAGCCGTCACTGGACAACCTGCCGCTGGTGGAGACGGCCAACAAGTACGCCGCCATCCTCAAGCGGCGCGGCGTCAAGGCCATCGTCGCCAACGTGCACGAGGGCGGCAAGGCCGGAGACGACTACAACGGCTGCGCCGATCAGAAGAACGGGCCGATCTGGGACTTCGCCGCCAACGCCTCGCCCGACATCGACGTCATCGTCACAGGCCACTGGCACTGGTACTTCACCTGCTCGCTACCCGACCCGGCGGGTAATCCCCGCCCGGTCGTCGAGGCAGCCAACCACGGCCGCCTCATCAACGAGATCAACCTGAAGCTCGACCACCGTACCCGCGACGTCATCAGGTCCGAGACCACCGCGGTCAACCACCCAGTGACCCGCGATGTCACCCCCGACCCCACCATGGTGAAGCTGGTCGACCACTGGAACGCCAAGCAGAAGGAGACCTACGCCAAGCCGTACGGGACCATCACCGGCGACCTCACCAGGACCCGCGACGCGACGGGGCAGAGCACGCTCGGCAACACCGTGGCCGACGTGGCCTACTTCGACTCGCAGCGGACCGAGGGCGGCAAGGCCGACCTGGCCATGGTGGCCGTCGCCCCGACCAAGGGCTCCAACTCCCTGCGCGGCGACCTGAGGTTCGCCAAGGGCGCCAACCCCGCCGACAGCGACGGTCAGGTGCTCATGGGCGAGTCGTGGGCGGCCTGGGGCTACGCCAACCCGGTGCTCACCGTCACCGTCAAGGGCTCGCAGATCGAGCAGGCCCTGGAGCAGCAGTGGCAGGCGCAGGCCAACGGCACCGTGAAGTTCGCGCCGCTGGCCGTGTCCAAGAACGTCCGCTTCTCCTTCGACGCGACCAGGCCCGTCGGTGACAGGATCAACCCCGCCGACGTGATCGTGAACGGGCAGCCGCTCGACACCGGCAGGACCTACCGGCTCGCCGCGCTGGCCTACACGCTTCTCGGCGCCGACGGCTACACCGCCTTCACCGGGTACACCGACGCCGTGCGCGGCAACCGCGACTACGAGGCCATGCGGGCCTACCTGCGGCAGGGGCCGGTGGCCCCGCCCGCCCTGGACCGGGCGGTGCCGCTGACATAGGACCCCGGGTGCGGGGGAACCGCGTCCCCCGCACCCGCACAGGCCCGCCCGGACGGTCAGTGGGAGCCATTCGGTTGACCTCGGGAGCGGGTGCGGGGCTCAAGAACTCGAGTACTTCAAGCGCAGAGCCCTTCGTCCGGTGGGAGGAAGGGCTCTGGGGCGCCGAATGGCTGGCCCGGGTCACCTGGGACCATGTTTCGTGATCTTGTCGATGGTGTACGCCGTCACCCAGCGTCTGTTGTCTGAGGTGCCCACCGCCAGCTCATGCTGAACGCCGGTAGCGCCGCCCTGGCCGCCCTGGCCAACCTGACCGACATCGAACGGGCCCTTCTGGAGGCCATCGAAGCCTGCCTGCCGTCCGGTCGGCATATCGACCTCGACCTGGGATCGCCGCCCTGTCCATCCGGCTGACCGCCCACCGCCTGTCCACCACTCAAGACCCGGCGCGACGAGCCGCGCTCCATCTCACCCATGCGAACCGCCTGCGCAACGTCAGCCAGCACCAGAACGCCCTGAAAGCCTCCCAGCAGGCCGTCGACCTGTACGGCGAGCTGACCCGACTCAACCTGAGTCTCCCCCAGCACTCCGGACGCTTGACCTGAGGTCATCCCCGATCGAGTGCGAGCCCTAGCTGGCCTTCGAGGAGTCTGAGTGCAGAAATTAGCGGTAGAGAGTTGATCTTGATACCGGTTCGATGACGGCCGCTGTTTCTGCTGGTGACAGGCCCTACGTTCCTGGGCCATGTCTTTCGAATTCCTGTCTGATGAGCAGGTCGCTTGCTATGGCTGCTTCCCTGAAGAGCCCTCGGCCGCTGAGCTGGAGCAGTTCTTCCGGCTGGACCGCAGCGCGCTGGACGCGCTGGCGTCCAAACGGCGCCCGGCCACCAAGCTCGGCTGGGCCGTGCAGTGGGGATTCAATGAAAAGAGTGCGAGGAGCTTCCAGAGAGAAGGGACCTGTCGTGTCGAACGACCCCATGGCGGCGGTGCTCCAATACGTTGCCGCCTTCAACCGCGGTGACGCGAAGGCGATGGCAGCGACCTGCGCTGACCCGATGCAGATCCTTGACGGTATGTCGCCGCATGTGTGGCAGGGGCCGACAGCCGGCGAGGATTGGTGGAGGGACGTCCTTGCCGAGGCTGAGCACGTGGGGGCCTCCGGGTACCACATCGTTCTCGATGAGCCACGGCATGTCGATGTCACCGGCGAGTACGCATATGTCGTTGCTCCCGCGAGCATGACGTTCACCCTTCGAGGCGAGCAGGTCACCCAAACTGGCTCAGTCTTTACGGTGGCGCTTCGCAAGATCGGCGCGGAGTGGCGACTGACGGCCTGGGCGTGGGCGAAAGGCGGCCGGCCCGCGCGCAGTGACACGAACGGCCCCGCTGAGGAGTAAGCGGTGCTCGGGTGTGCCCCTACACGTCTTCACGCTAAGGAGTGTTCTGAGTTGAGATCACGGTGTTCGCCCTGCGGGTGAACACCGTGGCTGGTAGCACCGGTGATATGGCGCGTGGTGATGTAACCGATGCGGAACGGGCGCTGATCGAGCCGTGGCTGCCGTTGGGTGAGCGGGGGCCGGTCCCCGACCTTCGGC
>NZ_JBSFPS010000435.1:0-4935 GCF_053588315.1 Streptosporangium sp. NPDC003464
CTCGGACAGCGAAGCAGGTGTGCTTCTCCTGCGAAGTGCGCGCTGAATGTCTGGCCTACGCGCTGGCGTCCGCGGAGGGCGAGTTCGGCGTGTGGCCGGGGACCGCGGAGGCCGGTCCGCCCAGGACGGTGAGCGCTGATGCGTGCGTCAGGGACGCTCGACACCGAGACCATCCTGACCGCCGCCGAGGACGTGCCGCGCCGGCACGGGCCGGAGAAAACCACGGTGCTGGACGTGGCGCGGGCTCTGAGGGTCAGCCACGCCGGCATCTACCGGCATTTCCCGTCCAAGGCGGCGCTACGCGAAGCCGTCACCCTCTCCCCGCCGCCGGTTCGGTCACTGATTCGGGCCGGGAGCGGGCGAGGAGCTGAAGACGCCCTCCCTGGTGTATTTGCACGCGCCGCCACCGCATGCGGGATTCGAGTCCCAGCCGTCGCTGTAGGCCACCATGCGGTAATGGCTGGCGAGTCCCTTGGTTTTCGCCTGCCAGCCCCCGGGCGGCACCTTGCCGTCGAATTGCTTGACGTAGTTGCCCAGGACGTTCCGGTAATAAATCCGGTGCCTCGCGTACAGGTAGTCGGCCGATCCCGCCGGGGTGCAGTTGTAGACGTAGCTGTTGGCGTAGCGGAACTTGCCGCCGAAGTCCGATGAGTAATACGACTTGGGCGCCATCCCGGCCACCGCGGAATCATGCCAGTCCACATACGGGTAGTAACCCGAATAACACGACTGGCCCGAAACGGTGGAGACGCGGGCGGCGGACCCGGGCACCGCGAGGGCACGGGCGATGACGGGAGAGGCGGTGACCGTCCGCCCTTCGAGGTCCGGCGGCGTCGGATCCTCCCGGAACTCCTCCAGCAGCAGCCGGGGGACCGGCAGGCTCGTCGGGGTCGCGTCGAGGTAGGCCTCGAGCATGCTTCCCACCGGAAGGCGCACGATCGGCGCGTTCTCCCCTCCGCGTCCTTCCTGGAACAGCCCGTAGTCCTGCGAGGACGCGCTGTAGGAGAACACGACCCGCACACCGTTCACGTAGCTGAGTTCGGCGAGCGTGTCCTCCGGCTCCTCTGGCTCCTCGGACGGGGAGCCGACGACAGGGGGCGCGGCCCGCGCCTTCGAGTGCGCGAAACTCGTGGGCGCCGACGAGGCCAGGACCGCAAGAACCATGAGGGACACGGTCGCCATTGAGGTAAGCTTCCCGAGCGCCATCAATTACTCCTCGAACGCTGGAATAAAGTCCTGCGCGGAGTATGAACCGAGCCCTCCAGAATGGTCAAGCAAGAAGCCGTCCTCAGAACACGGAGATCCGGCCCGCCGTGCCGGCCGATTAATAATTGACCCCGCGGCTCCATGCTTTCAAACCGGACGGGACGTCTTGTTCCGCCCTGCGGCCCGGGGCTCTTCTTACCGTCCCATCGCATGACGGAACGGGCGAGGAGGCTTCAGGAAAGGCGAGATCTCATTCTCGTCGATGTTCTCACCGGGGCGGTGAACACGGACGGTGAACACGGGGATGTGCGGGCCGGCGGCGGATCGGGCCGGACCGGCTGCCCGGGAGATCGTGATCCCTCGTGGGCGGGTCCGGACCGGCCCCGGCTCCCGCTGACGCCCCGGGGCCGGTGACCGCCTCGGGCGAGGGCCCGCGCCGGTGGCGGCGCGGGCCCTCGCGTCAGCCGCGATCCTCGGTCAGAGGCGGCAGGAGACCTTGTAGTTCCCCACGTTCGACTTGACCGCCTTCGGGGTGCCCGGGAACAGCTCCAGCCATACGGACGCGCTGGTGTTGTAGGTCGGCTGCGTCCCCAGCACCGCGTGCTCGGTCCGGGGGCCCTGGTCGTGGAAGAAGGCGGTGCGCACCGCCGACGTCCGCGTGTAGGAGCCGAAGTCGAGGACCCACCGGTAGGGCACCCGGCCGGGCCCCTTCGCGGTGATGTCACCGGACAGGTACTGGCGGTAGTCCGCGTTCCAGCCGCAGTAGTAGAGGTACAACGACTCCTTGGCCACCTTGACCGACTCGACCTGCGCGTCCGCCGTCGGCGGCGTGCCGTCCTCGCAGGTCACCGTGGAGGTCGCCACCTCCGACCTGACCCCGTTGACCTCGATCGCCAGGGAGACGACGCCTCCCCCGGTGATGGGCCGGTGCGCGGTGAAGCTCCGGTGCATCTCGTTGAGCCTGACCTCTTCCACCGGCCCCGGGACCCCGTTCCAGATCCGCCGGAACTTGATGATCGCCGGCTTCTTCTCCGCCTCGAACCTGACGGAGAACGGCAGGTCCGCCGCGCCCTCGTCGCTGTCCGCGGGCGGGCAGGGGCCTCGGTAGTTCGGACGGAGCGCCGTCACCGTGACGGTGGCGTCGGTCGCGTCGGTGCACTTGATGGCATAGGGGAACTTGTTGGAGACCACGGACCCGGCCGGAGAGAGGATCTCGATGGCCCGCCAGCCCGAACGGGTGTCGAAGGCCACCCTCTCCTCGTAGTTGACCGGGACCTCGGCCGCGCCGCCCTGGACGAACTCGCGGGTCTGCTCCTGCGACTTCCAGCCGTTGCTGTCGATCCACCGGTACTTCACGGTCGCCGGGACCCGCGACACCTTGAGGGTGCCCGTGGTGTTCCAGTAGAACGGGGTCCAGCAGGGCCCCTCGTAGTCCCCTCGGTTTATCCCGGTCACCGTCGCCGACGCGGTGGCCTGCGGGGCGGTAGGCGTCCCCGAGGCCGTCGGCCGCGGAGTCCCGTTCGGGGCCGGGGTCGCCGGCGGCACGCTCGGCGTCCGGGTGGGCGAGGGCGAGGCCGACGAAGTGGGCCGGACCGTCGAGGCGGGATCCGGTTGGACGGTGACCGATCCCTGGCAACTCACCTGGAAACGGACCTTCTTCGACGTCCTGCCCCGCGTGCCGAGAACCTGCAGCGCCTGCCAGCTCCTGGTGTCGGTGGTGAACGTGCGCCGGTCCCAGAGCGTGACCCGGCCGGTCAGCACGGCCGTCCGTACGGCTCCCGCCGCGCCGTCCCCCCGCAGCCAGCGATATTTGATCTTGGTGCCGGGGCGGCCCTTGACCACCGCCGCGAAGCTGACGTTCACCGGGCAGTCACCGTTGTAGCGCGCCGGTGACGCCTTGGCGGCCGACACCGTAACCGGACCGGAAGCCGCGGCGGCCGGGGTGGCCACCGCGACACCACCGATCGCGGCTCCCATCGCGAGAATCGCGATCAATTTTCTTACATCGGAAATCACGGGCCCGAAGGGTAGACAGGGTCACTTGGATCTCACTGGTCACCGACTTGTAGCCACTGGTAGCGGGTGCGCCGGATCATCCGGCGGCGCGGGCGGCGGTGACGAAGCTTCTGATCAGGCCGGCGTCCTTCACCCCGGGCGCGACCTCCACGCCGCTCGACACGTCGACGCCCCAGGGCCGGGCGGCGGCGATCGCCTCGGTCACGTTCGACGGGTCCAGACCGCCCGCCAACATCCAGCGGCCCGCCGGGCGGCCGCGCACCGCCGCCCAGTCCCACGGCTGCCCCGAACCGGGCCTGGGCGCGTCGACGATGAGCAGGTCCTCGTCGAAGACACCGCAGCGCAGATCCGCGCCCGCGGCTCCGGCGCGGATCAGCGTGAGGTCGAGGTCCTTCAGCGCGGTGAAGTCATCGTGCGGGTGGTCGCCGTGCAGCTGGACGGCGCGCACCCCGGCCTCCAGCGCGGCCGCCCGGATCTCCTCGGGGGTCTCCCCGGCGAACACCGCCACGGTCAGCACGTGCGCGGGCACCGTGGAGGCCAGCTCGCGTGCCCGCGCCGGGGTGATCCGCCGGGGACTCCTGGTGAGGACGTAGCCGATCGCGTCGGCTCCCGCCTCGACGGCGGCCGTCACATGCTCGGGCTCGCGCAGCCCGCAGATCTTCACGTACACCCTCCGCACACTATCGGCGCGGGGCGCCTCCGGCCGCCACCCGCGTGATCACCCCGGGCCCGCCTCCGGCGCGCAGTGATCTACAGGACAGGGCCTAGCGCAGGCCGTCGAAGAGGTCGTCCTCACGGTCGGCGGCGGGGACGCGGCTGAGGTGGCGGATGAACGCCTCGTGGCCGAGCGCCCGCTGCTGGGCCTCGGCGGGCATGCGCAGCAGGAAGATGTTCTCGCCCTGGCTCGCGTGCGCCTCCAGCGCCTTGCGCTTGTGCTCCACGTAGGGTTCCACGTCGACCACGGTGGTGATCTGCTCCTCCGGGGTGCCGAAGTCCGGGGGGAGTTCCAGGTCGTCGGGGGCCCCGCCGATCGAGCGGAGGTATTCGAACAGCTCGGCGACCCGTTCCCGCGGCACCGCGGTGTAGTAGAGCTTGCTGGGGATGCCGGATGCCTCGACCGCGGCGAGGGTGATCCGGTTGGCCTGGATGTGGTCGGGGTGGCCGTAGTTGCCGTTCTCGTCATAGGTGACGACGACCTGCGGCCGGTAGCGCTCCATCAACGCGGCCAGCCGCCCGGCGGCCTGCTCGACGGGGACGTTGGCGAAGGCGTCCGGCGCCTCGTTGGCGGCCCAGCCCACCATGCCGGAGTCGCGGTAGCCGAGCAGCTCCACATGGTCGATCCCGAGGTGGGCCACGGATTCGCGCAGCTCCTCCAGCCGCCGCTCGCGCACCGCCGCCTCGTCGTGGCCGGGCTCCCCCGGCTTCACCCCGCCGGGACCGTCACCCTGCTCCCCGTTGGTGCAGGTGACCAGGACGGTGCGGATGCCCTCCTCGACGCACTTGGCGAAGATGCCGCCCGTCCCGATCACCTCGTCGTCGGGATGGGCGTGGACGGCCATCAGTGTCAGCTCGTCAGCCATGGATATCGACCCCTCCGGATAAGAAGGCCACGCGGCCCCGATCACTCTACGGCCGCCGGCGGGCGGCCGGAATCGGGCCAGAGCATCCGCCGGCACCAGCATCGCGGTCCGCCACGCCCCGCTCGCCGGAGCA
>NZ_JBSFPS010000436.1:0-4917 GCF_053588315.1 Streptosporangium sp. NPDC003464
GAGCTCATCGCGATCGCGAAGTCCGCTCCCGGCACGACCCGCCAGAACGTGCTCTGCCCGATCGTGCCGCCGTCGTGACCGTAGACCTCGCCGCCCCAGTCGAACAGCTCGAACCCCAGGCCCCAGCGGTCGGCGAGCAGCCCGGAGATGCCGGGCACGTCGACCTGCCCGGTCCGCATGGCCGCGACCGACTCCTCCGACAGCAGCCGGGTGCCGTCCTCCGCCAGGCCTCCGGCGACGAACATCCGGCCGAAACGGACCAGCTCGCGCGGGGCCAGGCACATGGTCGAGCCCGCGGGGGCGTTGGAGCGCGGCATGCCCCACGTGTGGTGGACGGTGTTTTCGGGGCCGATGTGACCGGCCGCCGCCCGGAACAGAATGGCCTCCTCGGGCAGGAGGGCCGAGTGCGTGGCGCCGAGCGGGTCCAGCAGGCGCTCGCGCATCACCCTCTCCCACGTGGTGCCGCGCATCCGCGCGACCAGGGCGCCGAGCACGCAGTACCCGGCGTTGCAGTAGGAGAACAGGGCTCCCGGGGCGTGCACGTGGCCCGCGCCGTGCAGAAATTCCACATACTTGTCCAGGCAGTCGTCGCCGCGCCCGGTGTCCTCGAACAGGTCGCCGTCGAAGCCACCGGTATGGGTGAGCAGGTGCCTGACCGTGATGACCTTCTCCGCGCCGTCGGCGACGGCGAACTCCGGCAGGTAGTCGCCGACCGGCCGGTCCAGCTCGACCAGCCCTTCGTCCACGAGCTGCATCACGAGGGCGGCGGTCCAGACCTTGGTGGTGGAGCCGACCTGGAAGACGCTGTCGGTCGTGGTCTCCACACCGATGTTCCTGTTCACCACGCCGGTGGCGACCTCGACGAGCTCACCGCCCGTCCAGACCGCGAGCGCGGCGCCGGGCACGCCGTGCCGCCGGGCCGCCTCGTCGAAACGCTCCTGCAGGTTCTCAAGCATCCTGGCTCCTCAAGCGATCTTGGGGGTGGCGCGCACGCCGAGGTGGACGTACGGCGAGCCGTCGGCGAGCTCGTAGAAGACGGCCGACAACCACTGGGGCTCCCCCTCCGGGCGGCCGACGAAGGTGGTGTCGTCCACCGGGACGAGGTCGAACTCCATGGGCGGCGTCTGCCCGGCGAGGGCTCCGGTGGCCTCGCCGTACAGCGAGAGGCGGCCGTCGCGGACCGTCAGCGTGATCCGGCTGCCGACCCGTTCGTAGACGCCGGCGTACCTGTCGACGTCGGTCTCGAACGGCTCGGCCGGCGGTCCCAGCACAGGCGGCACGGCCAGGCCCAGCAACTCGTCGAAGAGCTCAGTGGCCAGGGCGTGCTGGAAGGCGGCGGTGTGGCCGCCGTTGGCCAGCACGCACACCACCGTGCCCGAATCGGGGACGGCCCAGAGCATGGCCGCCTGGCCGATGGTGTTGCCGCCGTGGGAGATGATCCGGCGGCCCTGCCACTCGTCCAGGATCCAGCCGATCCCCCACTGCTTTCCGATGGTGTACGGGTTGGGGATGTCCACCTGCGGTTCCCACATCACCTGCGGATCGGCGAGCAGCCCCGTGCCCAGGTGGGCGCGGGTGAACTCGACGACGTCGGCGGGGCGGGCGCAGATCAGCCCGGCCGGGCCGCAGGAGCGCATCAGGCCCCAGACGGGAGCGGGCGCCCCGTCCACGTGGCCCATGGCGCCGCGGAAGCGCAGGACGTCCTCCGGCAGGGTCCAGGTGTGGGTCAGGCCGAGCGGCTCGATGATCTGCTCGCGCAGCGCGGCGTCCCACACCTTGCCGGTGAGGCGCTCGATGACGCGCCCGGCGACGATGAAGCCGGAGTTGCAGTACGACTGGGTGGCGCCGAGGGGGTGGTTCTGCGCGAGGTCCGCGCAGGCCTCGACATATTTCTCGATGCAGTCGTCACCCCGGCCGGTGTCGAGGAACAGGTCGCCGTCGATGCCGGAGGTGTGCGAGAGCAGGTGCCTGACCGTGACGGTCTTGGTCACCTCCGGGTCGGCGACCCGGAACTCCGGCAGGACCTCGCGGACCGGGGTGTCGAGCGTCAGCTCGCCCCGCTCGACGAGAAGCATGATCTGGGTGGCGGTCCACACCTTGGAGACCGAGCCGATCTGGAAGAGCGAGTCGGTGGTCACCTCCACCCCGGTGGCCACGTTGAGCACGCCCGCGGCGAACTCGTGCACCTCGCCCTCGTGCAGGAAGGCCAGGCCCGCGCCGGGAACCTCGTACTCGGCGATCAGCTCGCCGAGACGGGCGTGCCATCGACCGGGATCCACTGCTCCAGCCACTGAATGACCCTTTCGTTGTAGTCCACCCGATGGGACGGGCGGCCGTTGAGGATGAACAGGTGGGAACCACCCGGGTAGCGGACCAACTGGACCGGCACGCCCTGCTCGCGCAGGGCGGCGAACCACTGCTCGGCCTGACTGACAGGGCACCGGTCGTCGTTCTCGCCGTGGAGGATCAGGGTCGGCGTGGTCACCTGTGCGACGTGGCTCATCGGTGACTGTTTCTCGACGTCGCCGCCGCATTCCTGAATCTTCAGGAAGTATCCGGCGTCGGAGGTGCCCGCCATGCTGGCCAGGTCGCTGACGCATCCGCCCGGTACGGCGGCCTTGAACCGGTCGGTCCGGGTCGGCAGCCAACAGGAGATGTAGCCGCCGTAACTGTAGCCGGTCACCGCGAGCCGGTCGGGATCGGCGACGCCCTCAGCGACCAACGCGTCGATCGGGCTCAGGAAGTCGTCGGTGTCGGCGATCCCCCAGGCGCCGAGGGCTGCGGTGTAGAAGGCCTCGCCGTACCCGTCGCTGCCGCGCGGGTTGACGGTCAGCACGGTCCAGCCCCGGGCGGCGAGCGCCTGGTGGTAGAGGTGCACCCCGTCGAAGACCGGGGCCCACGCGTTGTGCGGGCCGCCGTGCGCGTCCAGCAGGAGCGGCCCGGGGCCGGTGAGGCTCTCGTCCCGCAGCACGAACGCCTCGACCGGCGTCCCGTCGGGGGCGGTGAAGGTACGGCTTCGCGGGGTGAACAGCTCGACGTCGGCGAGCGCGTACGCCGACAGTTTCGTCACGGCCGGGACTTCCCCGGTCACACCGGCCGAGGCCCCGCCGGTTGTATCCGGCGCTATCGCACCGGATACAACCGAAATATCTCCCGACGAGGTATCGGTTCGGTCTGCGGTGAAGTCCGCGAGGTAAACCTCTCCCGCGCTGTACGGGGTCGCGGCGACATAGGCGATCCTGCTCCCGACGGCGCTGACTCCGGAGATCACCTGATCCCCACCGATGATCTTCTCACCGGGAGCGCGGTAGAGGTGGGTGAAGCCTCCGTCGCGGGCGCAGAAGATCAGTTCGTCCCCCGCGAGCTGGGGCGCCGCACCGGGATAGCCCGGGGCGCCCGGCATGACATTGCGGTCGAGTCCGGCCCCGATCTCCACCGGCCCGTCCGCCTCGAGGCTGAACAGCCGGGTGTGCCCGACGGGCGCGCCGACGTATCCGGTGATCAGCAGCCGTTCACCCAGCCACCAGACCCCCGTGCAGATCACACCGGCGTCGGTGAGCCGCTCGGGCTCGCCGCCCGACGTGTCCACCGAGTAGGCCGCGCCGCTGACGACCAGGTCGCGGTCGGGTTCCATGCTCGTGGTGAAGGCCAGCCGCCGCCCGTCCGGCGACCAGGACGGCTCACCGGTGTGGAAGTCCCCAGAGGTGATCTGCCGAGTCTCCCCCGTCGCCACCTCCAGCACGAACAGGTGCGTGGTCAGGCCACGCAGCAGGCCCGCGCCGTCGGCCTTGTAGTCCAGGCGGTCGGCCACGACCGGGGCGTGCGGATCGAGGTCGCCGGACGGCGCGGCGTAGGCGATCCTGCTGCCGTCGGGAGACCAGACCGCCGCGCCCACACCCAGCGACGCCGTGGTGAGGACGCGGGGCTCGCCGCCGTCCATCGGCAGCAGGTGGATCTGCGGCTTCCCGTCCACGGGGCGGAGAAAGGCCAGCTCACGACCTTCGGGCGACCAGCGCGGGCAGGAGTCGTGCGGGCCGCCCGTCAGACGCCGTGGCTCGGTTCCGGGGGCGGCGAGCCAGATTTCGGACCGGTTCTCGTCCGGCTCCCGGTCGGCGGTGGTCACCGTGTAGGCCACGGTGCTCCCGCCGGGGTGCAGCCGGGGGTCTCCCGGCACCGCGATGCGGTAGAGGTCGCTGAGAGAGAGGCGAGGCATGTCCGAACGTTAGACCTGGCCCATCACCGCTGCTTCGGTCTCCACGACGAACCCGGGCTCGATCCGTTGTGCCGTCGTCCAAACGCGGTCACGGAACGGGCTCGCCGAGCGGCCGGGACCGGCCGGCGCGGCGGCCCCGGACCGAGAGCCGGTGAAGCGCCCTGCCTTGGCGAAAGGCGGATCAAGAACGTCAGCGTTCCGGCGGATCCTCAGTAGGATGCCACGGTCCAGACAGACGGAGTTTCACCGGAAAGGGCTGCAAGTGGCGCAGAAGGTAATACTGGTCGACGACCTCGACCACTCCGAGGGCGATGACGTGGTGCGGCGGGAGTTCCCGCTGCTGAACCGGACCTTCGCCATCGACCTGTCCGACGCCAATCAGCAGCGGCTCAGCGACGCCCTCACCTTCATCGAGAAGGTCCTGGAGAACGCCCGCGAGGTCAAGCAGGCCACGCGTTCGAGGAAGGCCGCCGACACCGGTCCCCGACTCCAGGGATACACCCACACCGACGTGCGTGAATGGGCGCGCGAGCAGGAGCTGGAGGTTCCCTCTCGAGGGAAGATCCCCGACGAGGTCGTGGAGCTGTTCGTCTCCGCCCATCCCGACGCGCGGCCGGCGGAGCAGCCAGGGTGGGGACATCGACTTTGGACGTTTTCCAGACCGCGCTGAGGTCTATCGAGAAGTAGGCATGGGCCGACCGCGA
>NZ_JBSFPS010000437.1:0-4845 GCF_053588315.1 Streptosporangium sp. NPDC003464
GGGGAGGGGCTGATCGGCCACACCCGATCCGCATCCGGCGACATCGGCGTGTACGAGACGGGTGAAGCGATCCGCGGGCTGGCGCTCCTCGAGGCGCAGGAACGTGACCGGTGCGTCCGCTTCGCCAAGACGGCGCACGACATGGGCATCGCCGATCGCGAGATCCGGTTGGCGGAGGGGCAGGGGCTGCTGCTCGCGCAGGCCATCAGTCGCATCCTCGACGCCCTCGACTTGACGGCGGGGCAGCGGGCCCGGGTGCCAGAGATCGTGCCCGGCGTGCTCCTCGCCGTGGGGAGCGGCTCATGACCGCCGTCGTCCGCCTCACCCTGCCGACCCGCCTCGTCCTCAACGCGCTCCTCGTTGACCCCGCCCGGGAGACCTACGGGTTCGAACTCCGCATCACCACCGGACTGGCCGGCCCCACCATCCACCAGATCCTCGCCCGCCTCGAAACCCACGGCTGGACCACCTCCCGATGGGAAACCCGAGAACCCGGCGGCCGGCCGCTACGCCGCTACTACCGGCTCACCGACGACGGAGCCCGACAAGCCCGGGCCGCCTTGCGCGGCCCTGTAAGCGAATCTCCGGCCGCCCCCGCTCCAGACCGCGCGAACCCTGCGCAACGCGGCCCCGCGACGCGTACAGCCCCGCCCGCACGCAACACCAGCCACACCCCGCACAGCCGAAACCAAGAGACGACATGACCATCCTCACGAAGGTCATCCAAACCTGCGCCGCATGCCCCTCCCAGTGGAACGCCTGGACCAGCACCGGCCAGTACCTGTACCTGCGCTACCGATTCGGCGTCGGCACGGTCGACGCCTACAACAACCCCAACCCCGACACCTGGCTCACCATCCCGGACGGCTGCGTCGCACGCTTCAGCAAGGGCGACGACCTCGAATGCTAGAGGATCGGGCTGTCATCAGCACTGCTCGGGCTGCGCTGCATTCGACGCCACGTGATCCTCAGCGCCGGGCTGCCATGCGGATCTCCTGAATCCCCTCATATGTCGGCACACACGCTCGGAACGATGCCGTCAGCTACCGTCGGCGGAGACGAAAGCCCTGGCTTCCGCTTTTCAGGCGTAGCAATCGCCCTGCTCATATCACTGGGAGCCAGGGGTAGGAAAGTGCCGGCGGTGCCCTACGCGTAGCTGCGGTGGTGGTGGGCGTTGCCGTCGACGACATCGGGTCTACCGGCGGACAGATCATTCACAATGGCGTAGCACCTCGGGACACGGGGGCCACATTGGATGCATGAAGACGATTACCCAGCGTGAGTTCCGCAACAACTCCGCAGCCGTCATGGATGCGGCGGAGGCGGGCGAGGTCTATCACATCACCCGCAACGGCATCGAGGTCGCTGAATTACGGCCCCTGGCCCGCAGACGACGCCCATCCGGCCGCGCGAGGGCTTTGATGTCCGGCGAAACGGTCGGCGGCCGGGGAGCGTGAGGGGCCGGGAGGCCCCTCACCTGGGGTCTGGGGCGGAGCCCCAAGAAACACAGCCCGAGTCCGGACCGCGCGTAGCGCGAAGCACGCAAGGCCCGGAGAACGTGTCAACGATGCGTCACCGTTGGCCCCGGGCCTTCACCCTGCGAGAATCTGCCGCTGACCTGGGTTTACAGGACCGGCAGGTAGCGGCCGAGCTCGAACTCGGTGACCTGGCGGCGGTATTCGCGCCACTCGGTCCGCTTGTTGCGCAGGAAGTAGTCGAAGACGTGCTCGCCGAGGGTCTCGGCGACCAGTTCGCTGCGCTCCATGACCGCGATGGCCTCGTCCAGCGACTGGGGCAGCGGCTGGATGCCCAGCGCGCGGCGCTCGGCCGAGGTCAGCGCCCAGACGTCGTCCTCGGCGCCGGGGGGCATCTCGTAGCCCTGCTCGATGCCCCTCAGGCCCGCGGCCAGGATCACCGCGAAGGCCAGATAGGGGTTGCAGGCCGAGTCGAGCGAGCGGAACTCGATGCGGGTCGAGCCGCTCTTGTGTGGCTTGTACATCGGCACCCGGACCAGGGCCGAGCGGTTGTTGTGGCCCCAGGAGATGTAGCTCGGGGCCTCGCCCCCGGCCCCGGCGATCGCCTCGGCGCCGCCCCACAGGCGCTTGTAGGAGTTGACCCACTGGTTGCAGACCGCGGTGATCTCGGCGGCGTGCGCGAGCAGGCCGCCGATGAAGGAGCGGCCGACCTTGGACAGCTGGTATTCGGCGCCGGGCTCGTAGAAGGCGTTGCGGTCGCCCTCGAACAGCGACATGTGGGTGTGCATGCCGGAGCCGGGGTATTCGGTGAAGGGCTTGGGCATGAAGCTCGCCCAGATGCCCTGCTCCAGCGCGACCTCCTTCATGACCAGCCGGAAGGTCATGATGTTGTCGGCGGTGGTGAGCGCGTCGGCGTAGCGCAGGTCGATCTCCTGCTGGCCGGGGCCGCCCTCGTGGTGGCTGTATTCGACCGAGATGCCCATCGACTCCAGCATCATGATCGCGTTGCGCCGGAAGTCGTGGCCGGAGCTGTGCGGGGTGTGGTCGAAATAGCCGCCGTCGTCGATCGGCTCGGGGCGCGCGCCGCGCTCGGGCCGGTTCTTCAGCAGGAAGAACTCGACCTCGGGATGGGTGTAGAAGCTGAAGCCCATGTCGGAGGCCTTGGCCAGGGTGCGCTTGAGCACCCAGCGCGGGTCGGCGTGCGAGGGCGAGCCGTCCGGCATGAGGATGTCGCAGAACATCCGGGCGGCGCCCGGCGTCTCGCTGCGCCAAGGCAGGATCTGGAACGTCGACGGGTCGGGCTTGGCCAGCATGTCCGACTCGTAGACGCGGGCGAAGCCCTCGATGGCCGAGCCGTCGAAGCCGATGCCCTCGGCGAAGGCCCCTTCGAGCTCCGCGGGGGCGATCGCCACCGACTTGAGGAAGCCGAGCACGTCGGTGAACCACAGCCGGATGAACCGGATGTCGCGCTCCTCAAGGGTACGGAGAACGAACTCCTGCTGGCGGTCCAAAGCTCTCTCCTTCATCGCCGACTCCGACGTGGTGCGACACGCCTGGTCTTCTACCAGTCTGCCCGCTCCGTGTTTCGCACACGTTACGAGCAACAGCGGTGAGATGCCGCATCGGAGCCGCCGTGCCCATGCGTGACCTGCCTCGTCGTGCCTCCGCGTGACCTGCCCCATCCCCTCCTACAGTGTGCGCCGGAGCGGCTGAAGTTCTATTCGGGGGAAGAGACGATGCGCACCGGACTTGACAGACCATCGGGCGGGGCCACGCTGCCGGTCCCGCTCACCGAACGGCTGGCGGCGATGGCGGCCCCGTGCCCCATGCACCCGTCGACGTACCAGATCGAGGCCGCGGTGCTCGACTGGTCCCGCAGGGTCGGCCTGGACACCGAGCCCGGCGCGGGCGCGCACCTGCTGGCCGGGCGGGCCTTCGCCCGGTACGGCATGGGCACGGCCACGCTGTTCGCGCGCTGGCTGACCTGGACCTCCCGCTTCCGCGAGGAGCCCTCGGCGCTCGCCGGGGTGCTCACGGTGGCCGGCGGCGGCGAGCCGGGGCCGCCGCTGGAGCGGGCCTTCGCCGACCTGTGGCGGATCTGCGCGCCCGGGATGGGCGACGAGTGGCGCGCGCGGTTCCTGGCCGGGCTGACCGCCCAGCACGCGGCGCTGCTCGACACCCGGACGCCGCCGGTCGAGGAGTATCCGGCGCTGGGCAGGGCCCGGTCCGGTCAGTGCCTGTTCGACCTGGTGGAGCCCTGCATGGGGGTGGAGGTGCCCGCGCCGGTCCGGGAGAGCGCGCAGTGGCGGGCGGTCGTCGAGGCGAGCGGCGACGTGACCGCCTGGTGCGACGACCTGGCCGCCGGGAGCGGCTACGTGGCGGCGGCCTCGGCCTCCCTGGGCCTGTGCGGCGCGGCGGCCGAGCAGTGGGTGGTCGACCGGGTCGTGGACCGGATGGAGGATCTGTGGGCCGCCGCCCGCGCGGTCCCCGTGGTCGTGGAACGGCACGGGCTCGGCTTCGCCGACTCCCGCGAGGTGGTCCAGGTGGCCTGCGCTTTCTTGACCATTCCCAGGGCTTACCTGGAGTTGCTCCTAGAATCACCCCGCTATCGTCACTTGCGGTAACCGCTTGAGTTCTTCACGTAACCAGGAGGTCAAGATGAGCCCTGAACTTCTCAGGCACAAACTGGAGCGCGCCTTCGCGCACATGGACGTGAACGGCGACGGGAAGATCGAGCGCGACGACCTGCTCGGCCTGGGGGCCCGGATCCTGATCGGCTTCGGCGAGTCGCCGACCTCGCCCGCCGGCAGCAGGCTCGTCGAGGGCTTCGAGTCGATCTGGCGGGCCCTCTCGGCCGAGATCGACGCCAGCGGCGACGGCGCGATCTCCCCCGAGGAGTTCCGCACCGGCATGATCTCGGCGTTCGCCGAGGGGGACCGGTACGACACGGCGTTCAGGCCGGCCGCCGAGGCGCTCGCGGCGCTCTGCGACGCCGACGGCGACGGGCTCGTCGACCCGGCCGGGTTCCGGGTCCTGCTGACCGCGTTCGGCACGGCGCACGACGACGTGGACACGGCCTTCGACCGGCTCGACCGGGACCGGGACGGCGCCATCTCCTCCGGCGAGCTGGTCGAGGCGGTCCGGCAGTACTACACGAGCGCCGACCCGAACGCGGCCGGCAACTGGCTGTTCGGTCCGCTGTAGTGACGCTGACACAGACGCTGACACAGACGCCGTCCCAGGAGGTCACCGGGACGGCCGGCCAGGCGGCGGCGCGGCCACCGCGGGAACGGGCCAGGCGGGTGCACTTGGCGTACACCATGCGCGTCGCCGTCCGGTCAGCGATGACCAGCGGATGCTCCGTCGCATC
>NZ_JBSFPS010000438.1:0-4838 GCF_053588315.1 Streptosporangium sp. NPDC003464
GGACCGGCCGGGAGAAGGTGGTGCGGACCCTTTCGACGGACGGCGGCGCGAACGCCGTCAGCTCCCGTGCCGTCCCGTCCGCCTGGACCGCCTCCAGGACGTAGCCGCTGTCGGTCTCGTCCAGGTCGGCCCCGAGCATGTCGAGGTAGCTCTCGGCCCCGCTGTCGCGCGGGAAGCGCGCGCCGGAGCGGGTGACCAGCTCGGCCGCGGGCGCCGGGGTCTCCCTGAGCCGGATCCGCCCGCCGTCCTTCAGCGCCGGGTGGAGCGTCTCCGGCGCCCAGAGCACCCTCCACCGCCCCTCCCGCAGGGCCAGCCGCAGTGTCGAGGAGAACGGCCAGGCCCCGAGGTCCTTGATCTCCCTGACTCCCTGGAAGGGCAGCTCGGCCGACCGGTCCCCCTGCCGCCGCAACGTGCCCGGCGTCAGGTCCAGCGTCTCGATCTCCAGATCCCGGGCGAAGGCGCGGTGCCGCTCGGCGAAGTCGGCGGGCCGGTCGGCGACCAGGCGGCCCATCGCGCCGATGTCGCTGTTCTCCCAGGCCGTCAGGTAGGCCAGCGCCGTCTCCTCGGGACCGGCCACCTTGCGGCCCTCCGCCTCCCTCGGGCGGACCAGCACGTAGACGCCGGCGGTGATGACGGTGAGAACGACGATGATGAGTGTGAGGACCGCTCGACTACGCATACGGTTTCTCCCAAGGGTGTCCCCCGGGTTGTTGTATATCAGAGGAAAGAGGATCAAAGGTGATGGTCAGGCGGGAACCGCGAGGGCCGATGCCAGGCCGTTATCCGGTGACCTTCGGCGAGGTGGAGCTCCTGGGGGATCTCGACCGGCCCTCCGGCTGGGTGATCTCCAAGGACGGCGTGCCCCAGTCCTACGTGGACCTGGAGGATCCGACCTACCTCGACTTCGAATACGTCCGGCTGATGGCCACCGTGATCGACCTCCTCGACGAGGGCCCACTCGACGCCGTGCACGTGGGGGGCTGCGCCTGCACCCTGCCCCGTTACGTGGCGGCGACCCGCCCGGGGTCGCGGCAGACCGTCGCCGAGCCGGACGGCGGCCTCGTGCAGCTCGTCAGGGACCAGCTCAGGCTGAAGTCGGTGCCGCGGCTCAAGGTGAAGATCCTCGACGGCCGTACGGCGACCGCCGGGCTCCAGGACGGCTCGGCCGACCTGGTCGTGCTGGACGCCTTCAGCGGCGCCACGATGCCGCTCGACCTGGCCACCTCCGAATACATGGGCGACGTCGCCCGCGTCCTGCGCCCCGCCGGGACCCTGCTGGTCAACATCGCCGACGGCAAGGGCCTGGCCTTCGCGCGCCGGGTGCTCGCCACCGTGGGCCGCGTCTTCCCCCACATGGCCCTGCTCGCCGACCCCGGCGTCATGCGGGGGCGCCGCTTCGGCAACCTCATCGTCGCCGCCTCCCGCGCCGGCCTGCCTCTCACCGGCCTGTCCCGCCGGGCCGCCGGGGGCCTCACCCAGGCCCGGTGCGTCCACGGGGACGACCTGACCAGGTTCATCGCCGGAGCGCCCCCGCTCAACGACGGCGACCCCGTCGTCGTGCCCGTCCCGCCGCCGGCGGTGTTCGGCTGAGCGCAGCCGGACCGCACGACCGTCAGCCGGGCGCCGGCACCCAGGCGCGCAGGCGTGTGCCCTCTCCCGGCCTGCCGGTCAGCTCCAGTCCTCCGCCGAGCGCGGCCATCCGGTCGGCCAGCGGGCCCAGCCCCCCGCAGCCGGTCAGCGCCGGGTCGAAGCCCTTCCCGTCGTCCGAGACGACCGCCTGGAGCCGCCCGCCGGCCTGCGTCAGCCGTACCTCGATCCGGGAGGCCGCGGCGTGCTTGAGCGCGTTGGCGATCGCCTCGCTCACCGCGAAGTAGACCGCGCCCTCGATCTCGTCGGGGAAGCGCCGTGCCCGCAGCGCCGCGTCGGCGGCCACCGTCGTCGCCACCGGCAGGCGCGAGCAGCGCTCCTCGACCGCCTCCACCAGGCCGCCCTGGCTGAGCACGGACGGGTGGATGCCCGCCGCGAGCTCCCGCAGGTCGGTGAGGGTCTGCCGGGCCTGCTCGCGCAGGAGTGCCAGGCTGTCGGGACCGCCGCCCGTCGCCCGGGCCAGCTCCAGCCCCGCGATCAGCGCCACGAGCTGCTGCTGGACCCCGTCGTGGATGTTGCGCTCGATCCGCCGCCGCTCGGCCTCCTCCGCGTTGACCAGCCGGGCCGCCAGTCCCGCGCTCTGGATCACCAGCCCGATCGGCACCGCCAGCGCCCGCAGGAGGCGCCGGTCCTCAGTGGTGAAGCGCCCCACCGTCCTGGGGCCGCACGCGATGCGCCCCAGCCCGGCCGGCACGGTGAGCACGGCCTCGCCGTCCTCCTCCCCCGCCACCACCCGCGTGCCGTCGGCGAGCTCGACGGCGGCCCACCGGACCTCCAGCCCGGCCTGCACGGCCCCGGCCAGCCTGCCGAGCTGCTCCACCGGCTCCGCCTCCTCCAGCGCCGGGCCGAGCTCGGTCAGCAGCTCGTCCACCGTGGGCCGCAGGTCGAAGACCAGGAAGAGCCGGGAGCCCCTGATCCCCACCCTGACGTCGAGGAGGTTGTGCCGGAAGACCGCCGCCGCGATCACGGCGGGCATCGCGGCCATGGCGCTGAAGACGCCCACCCAGACGGCCGGGCTGAGTTCCCCGGCCCCGAAGAAGAAGGGAGTCATCAGCACGAACCCGCCCAGGGTGCCCACGGTCCCGGCGACCATCCAGCGGAGCCGGCGGCGCTCGGTGGAGGCGCTCCGCCGCCAGCGGACGATCAGGGAGATCAGTACGGCCAGCCCCACCAGGAAGGTCACGACCTGTCCCAGGCCGCCCACGACGGCGACGACCAGCCCGGCCGGCCCGCTGAGCCCGAGCGGGTTGCCGCCCGGGAAGATGGCGTAGACCTCGTCAGGAGACAGGAGGATGCTCAGCCAGTGCGCGGTGACGGCCGCCGCGGCGATCCAGGCGACGGGCCGCCAGCGGCGCGAGGGCAGGCGCCCGTCGGGGAACATGATGGGGATGAAGACCCAGGACAGCCCGTAGAAAACGGTGAACAGCGAGGCGAGCACGGCGGCGACGCCGGCCAGCGGGCCCTGGCCGATGTCCTCCCGCATCAGGAGGCTGGTGCCGAACGCGCCGAGGCCCAGGCAGTCCGCGGCGGCCAGCAGCAGCCAGCCGTAGACGTTGTCGGGGCGCCGGTCCGCGACGAGCCAGCCGATCGCGGGCAGGGTCAGGCACACCACGATGAACAGCCACTGGCTGAACGGCGCGGGCAGCCCGGTCTCCAGCAGCCCGCCCGCGACGATCGCGGCCGCGGCCACCGCGGCCGCCGCCGCGGCGAGCACACGGGAGGAGGTCGCGGCAGTCATGAAAGGGAGCGTGACCTGCCGCAGAAGTCTCCGTCCATGGGGTTGTCCGCACATCCGTTGCAGTTTGCCGCACCCCGCGGGACGGAGGGTGGCCGGGTGTCGCGGCCGCGCGGCCCTGCCTAGTTTGGGATCAAGGCCACCGGAGAGGTGGTGACGTCCCCGGTCCGACAAGGAGCTTTCCGTGCGACTTCCGTTCAGACAGGCACGCATCCTCGCCCTCGCCCTCGCCACCGCGGCCGCGCCACTGGCGGTGCTCGCGGCCGGCGGGCAGGCCGCGGCGGCCGTCTCCACCGCGCCGGCGGTCGCCGCGGCTCCGGTGATCCCCGACAGCCCGGCCGGCCGGCAGCTGAGCTGGTTCCTCGACGCCGTGCCCAGGGCGCCCATCGCCGAGAGCGAGCTGCGCGACCACCTCAGCGCGGAGTTCCTCAAGACGGTCCCGCCCGCCGACTTCAACGCCTTCACCGCGCAGCTCAAGGGGCTCACGCTGGAGAAGCTGACCACCGTCAAGCCCGACCTCCTGGTCGGACCGGTGACCGTCGCCGGACAGAAGTTCGTCCTCACGCTGGCCGTGGACGGCGAGGGGAAGATCGGCTCGCTGCGGGTCGCCCCCGAGGACGTGCCCATCCCCCCGGTCCCCGGGAGCTGGAGCGAGCTCGACGCCCGGCTGCGCAAGGTCGCCCCCGAGGTCGGCTTCCTCGCCGCCGAGATCGACTCCCGGGGCCGATGCAAGATCGTTCACTCCGTGGCACCGGACCGGCCCCGGCCGCTGGGCTCGATGTTCAAGTTCTACGTGCTGGGCGCGGTGGCCGAGAAGATCCGCGACGGCAAGCTGAGCTGGGACGGCAAGCTCACCATCAAGCCCGAGTGGAAGAGCCCGAGCCAGGGTGGCCTGTTCGAGCGTCCCGACAACAGCACCACCACGGTCCACGAGGCCGCGAAACTGATGATCTCGATCAGCGACAACACCGCCACCGACATCCTCATCCACACCGTCGGGCGCAAGGCCGTCGAGGCCAAGGTGCGGCAGTGGTCCGGCCACGCCAAGCTGAACATCCCCTTCCTCACCACCCGGGAGCTGTTCCTGCTCAAGGGGGTGAACTATCCGGAGCAGGCCAGGTCCTACCTCGCGCTCAGCACCGCGAAGAAGCTCGCCTACCTGGAGGGAACGGTCGCCAAGCAGTCGCTGTCGGACATCAAGTACTGGACCAAGCCCCGCGAGATCGACACGCTGGAGTGGTTCGGCTCCCCGCGCGACGTCTGCCGCGCCTACGCCGGCCTGACCGCACTGAACTCCAAGCGGCTGCACGAGACGCTGTCGGCCAACGACGGCAGCCTCGGTCTCGACCCCAAGAAGTGGTCGGCGACCTGGTTCAAGGGCGGCTCCGAGCTCGGCGTGCTGGACCTGGGCTATCTCGCCCGTCCCGCCGGGAAGGTCGGCAAGTCCGGGAAGTCC
>NZ_JBSFPS010000439.1:0-4800 GCF_053588315.1 Streptosporangium sp. NPDC003464
CCGCGCGCCGCGTCGAGGTCGCCGGCCGCACCGAGCAGGCCGCACGAGCGAAGGCGCTGGACGGCATGCCCGCCGGGATGAGCGTGACGGACCTGCACCGGCGGCTGCGCCTCCTGACCGGCTCACGGTCCTTCGCCGCCGCGCTGGAGAAGGAGAAGGCGGCCCGGCTGGAGACGGTCTGGCCCGGCTTCGCCGACCAGCGGCGCGTGCGGGCCGCCCGGATGACCTCACCGAGTCTGGGTGGCAGCGCTGCCGATCGGCAGCACCGGGCCCGGCAGGTGCTGGCCGCGCTGACGTCCGAGCTCGACCACCGCCACCAGCTCCCCGCCGCCGTGCAACACGGTGAGGACCAGGCCCGCGCCCACCCGGCCGCTGTCACCATGGCCACCACGCGACGCGAGCAAGACCGGCAGCAGGCCGAAGCACGACGCCGCTCACAGGAGCAGAAAAACGCCTACCAGCCCCCGGCACCCGGCATCACTGAGCAGGGCCCGCGCCGGGGATACCGCCGCTGACAGCACGGTGGAGTTTCGCGAAGTCCCTTACGCGCGGGGCCTGGCGGCCGGGTGGCCATCGCCCCCGGCCGGGTCGCCGACCGTAGCCGTCACTTGCCCGCAGTCAAGTCCCGCGGCCGCCGCCGAGGCCGACCTCCGTAGGGGACTACCGCAGGCGGCGCTGACGGCTGAGGCGAGCCCCAGGCAGGGGCGAGCAGGAGAGCGGGATTACGGGTTTTCGGAGTTTCTTACGCGCGGATCGGCGCCGCCCTCGACCTGGACCCTGCCAGCCCGCCCCAGCCATGCGGCAGCTAACTCCGTGAGCCGGAGGCGGTCCCCGTAGCAAACGGCGGAAATCCAACGGATTTAGGTCTGACCTGCAGGTTCTCGCGTTCCACGATCCTAGTCGATCTCCGCTACCGACTAGATGATTGATTCCAAGGGGAATCAGTGGTCTAGAGGGCCATCGCGCCGAGCCCCCGGATGAGACTTGTCTCTACGGTTTCAAGGCGGCCCGCCATCGGCGGGCCGCTGGCGTTCGCGGGCCGGGCTGCGGCTCTGTAAGCGGTCATGAAGGATTCCTGATCGGCGGCCACATGAGTCCGGGCCGATGGCCATGCGGTTCCTGACCGGCGGCCACCGGAAATCCTGGTAGACGGCCGAGGAAATCACTCGATCATGCCCATGTGCCGCAGTACGGTCTAACACTTGGCCGAACTGAAGAGGAGAACCGTCATGAGCTCCGGCACCTACGTCGAACCTGCTGAATCCGAACCCGAGGTCGCGCTGGTCGGCGGTGAGGTCACCGAGGGCGTCGTGCGCGTCGGTGACACGGTGCGGCGTCCGGTCGGCTTCAACGCTCCGCTCGTCCATGCCTTGCTCCGCCATCTGGAGGTGGTCGGGTTCGCGGGTGCTCCGAGGTTTCTCGGTGTAGACGCGGCCGGGCGTGAGGTGCTGACGTTCGTCGCCGGTGAGGTCGCCGGGCGGCCGAGGCCCGCGTGGATCGCCGACGAGGCACGGTTGGCTTCGGTCGGCCGCCTCGTCCGGGCCTATGACGACGCGGCTGCCGGTTTCGTCCTCCCCGAGGGGGTCCGGCCCTTCGCGGGGCTCGGCGAGCTGACCGAGCCGCCGGGCATGCCGCCCGCACCGTCCTATCCGGCCGAACTGGTCGGGCACATGGATTTCACGCCGGACAACATCGTGTTCCGGGACGGCGAGGCAGTCGCGCTCATCGACTTCGACATGGCCAAGCCTGTCTCCAGAGTCGACGAGGTGTGCAATGCGATGCTCTCCTGGGCTCCGCTGGGTGATCCCGTCGACGCCGAGCCGCTGCTACGGGACGTCGATGTGCCGCGTCGCTGCCGGATCCTCGCTGACGCCTACGGGATGTCGGATACGGATCGTTCCCGGCTCGTCGAGGTGGCCGTGATGCGGTCAAGGCGGGCGTGGTTCTCGATGAAGCAGATCGCCGAGGCGCAAGGCGGGGGCTGGGCGCGGATGTGGCAGGAGGGCGCCGGCGATGAGATCAAGCGGCAGGAGGCGTGGTTGGAGCGGAACGGCGCGGCGATCGAAACGGCGTTGATCGCCCCCTAGGTTCCTTCGCGGCGGGAGCAACGACGATCGCACCGACATCGGACAAGCGGCTCCGAAAGCTCGGCGATATCGTGCCCGCTCGAAGGGCTCGCCCCGGGAACCGACCTGCGAGCGGACCCACTTCCCGCTGCCAGGAAGCTACTTGGCCATCCAGCGGGAGTTTTGACGGCGGCCAACCTGGATCAGGCTGGCCGCCCACCAGGAAAATCTCGCGTCCGTTTACAGGCTCTGCGACCGGTCCCGGTCCGCGACGTTCAGTTCTGCCATCCCGTCCATTCCCGCTCATCCCGGCGCTCCCCTATCTCGGCAGGGGCACCACACCCCCGGCAGGTGGAGGCGTCCACGACCACGGGGACGGCATCCCCTGTCTCCAGGTCGGTGGCCATGCCCCCACTGGGAGCCCCCCATGATTACCGCACGCGTCACACAGCGCCATGACCAGCCCTTTCACCAGCGTGAGTCGCATCAGATCACGGACGTGAGGACGAAGCGGCGAAGTTGCCGAAAGACTCGCGGCCGCCGTCGACGAGCACCAGGAGCAGGCCGATGAAGCAGCCCCGGAGTCGCAGCAAAGTTCCGGCATCTCGCGGTGCCGAGCTGGTCGACGCGATTGCCGAAAGAATCCGCGCGCTCCCGGTACACCCCGGGACGGCTTCAACCGGCGAGCCCAGTCGGCCGCCGACAAGCACGAGCACGACCAGGACCACGCGCAGGACGACGACTGATCGAGCATTGCCGAATTGTTCTCATAGGGGTCAAGGCGCCGGCCGCCCGCCAGGCGCTGACGCGCCGCCGGGCGGCCGCGGGCCGGGCATGCGGCTCTCCGGCAGGTGCAGGTCGGAGCTGCTCCAGGTGCTGCCTGCCGTACCGGAGGCACGGGCCGCCTGCTGTTTCGCGAACAGATCGGTCCCGACCTCGGTCTGATCCCGTCAACACAAGGGATGACGTCCGGCTGGTTCCACGGCAGGAGGAAACGGGCCTGAGCCGGAACAATCATGAAACACATGTCGAGAACCGGCCTCTTGACAGGGGCGGGCCTGGCGGTGTTCGTCCTGGCCTACATGTCACTGATCCTCACCGGCAACACCGTGATCCGCCTGTCAGCCGATCCCGGCGCCACCGGCGTCTCCCTGTGGGCGGCGCTGCTGCCGCAGCTGGCCGCGGTGCTCCTTGCCATGCTCGTCGCGCCGCGCGCGGCCGTACCCCAGCCGCTGTCCGGCCTGCCGCGGCCGAGGCTGGTCAAGGAGACCTGGCTGCTGCTCGCGGCGGCGGTCGCCTTCCCCGTCGCGGTGGCGCTCGTCGGCCGGGGACTGCTCTACCCCATCGCCAAGATCACGATCCTGCTGGTCGTGCCGCTGGTCGGGTTCAGGCTGATCAGAGGGGACGGCCCCGCCGCCAGATCCATCCCCAGGCCGGTGACGTGGCTGGCCCCGCTGCCCGCCGTCGTCGCGTGGTTCCTGCTGGCGGAGGTCAGCCCGCTGTCGCCGCCGCTCACCCAGCAACTGCCCGATCCCGTCACGCTCGCCATCGGCTCGCTGATCACCCTGCTGACGGCGAGCGTATTGGAGGAGTTCTTCTACCGGGCCTGGCTGCAGACAAGACTGGAGGCCCTGTACGGCAGATGGCCCGCGATCCTCGCCTCCGCGCTGCTGTTCGCCGCGATGCACGTCAGCCACATCAACCCCGAGGCCATCGGCGTCGGTATCGCCTCCGTCGTGGCGGCACAGGGGATGTTCGGCCTGATGCAGGGCTACCTGTGGGCGCGCTACCGCAACATCTGGGTGATCATCCTCATCCACGCCATCGTCAACCTGGTCTACGTGGACATGTTGATCTGACACTTGAGCATGATGGGAGCAGCGTCGACTTGCCGGACCCCTTCCTGTCTCACGCGTTCTGAGGACCGTAGGGAGCTGCGCAGATGACCGTCTCGAGTTGCGATGCGCTCCGGAGTCCGAAGGCCGGATAGCCCGTCCGCGGCTGGATCCAGGTCACCTGGGCGACAGGGGGACCTGCCCCGGCGTCACCTGGCTGACGTCGCGGAGGCTCTATAGCGTCCGGGAATGAGCAAAGGCCGGGGCTGGGTCAGACCCCACATGCGCACGCTGGCCAACGGCAGGCGGATCTGGGTACGTGGCCACTCTCGCAGGGTCGTGGCCAAGGCCGCCGGCGTCAGCGCGCTCGTCGTGGTGGTCATCGTCATCGTCATGGCCGCCCTCTCCACACGCTCGCCGGCGAGCGACTCAGCCGATGAGCCGAAGCCTGCCGCCCCAGCCGGGACAGAGATAGCTCCGCCTCCGGATCCGACGACTGAGCCCCCACCGCCCGATCCGACTTGATCCTTCTGCGCACCGTGCCAGTCCATTGCGACTTGCCACTAGACACTGGTGTTTACCGAGGTACAGGACGTGTCTGTGAGATCGTGACCCCATGACCGTCCATGCCACCGCTTCGAGCGGCGCAAGGCCAGGCAAAGCGCTGCAGGTCATCCGCGATGGCAGGCTCTACCGCGCCACGCATCCCACGTTCGAGGAGTACACGATCGATCGGTGGGAGATGAGCCGTACCCAAGCCGATCGCCTGATCCGAGCATGGCCACTCGCCGAGCGTTTGGCACCAATTGGTGTGAAGATCATCAATGAGTCGCAGGTACGAGAGCTGATCCCCCTGGCGAACCGGCACGGAGAAGAGGCCGCGACGACCGTCTACCAGG
>NZ_JBSFPS010000440.1:0-4755 GCF_053588315.1 Streptosporangium sp. NPDC003464
GCGCTCCTGATCGGGGTCCTCGGGCTGCTCGCCCGCGTCCCCGTGCACGCGGACTATCTCACCGACCTGTTCCCGGTGATGCTGCTCGCCGCGGGCTTCGGGCTCGCCCTCCCGGCGCTGACCACGCTCGGCATGTCCGGCGCGGGGGACGACGACGCCGGGCTGGCCTCCGGACTGTTCAACACCACCCAGCAGATCGGCATGGCCGCGGGTGTCGCGGTGCTGTCCACGCTGGCGGCCTCCCGCACCGAGGGCCTGCTCGCCGCCGGCGAGAGCCGGGCCGTGGCGCTGACCGGCGGCTATCACCTGGCCTTCGCCACCGGTGCCGGGCTCCTCGTCGCCGCCTTCGTCGTCGCCCTCACCATGCTGGGCCGGCCCGAGCGGAGCCCCGCCGCGGAGCCGGAGGGCGGCAGCCCGGCCACCGCGCACGCCGTGATCGGCTGACCCCACCACGGCCGACGACTGGCCCCACACCACCACCAGACGACTGACCCCACACCACGACCGACGGAAGGCTGATCCGATGAACACGGACACGAACGCGATCGAGAACGGGACCGTGCCGGCGGAGGAGGCGCCGAAGCCGGGCGCCGGGCCCGCGCCCCGGGTCCTCACGCAGGAGGAGCTGTCCGGGCTGCTGCGCGAGCAGCGGTCCGGGGTGCTGGCGAGCGTCCGGCAGAGCGGCCATCCGCACCTGTCCACCGTGCTCTACCACTGGGATCCCGAGGAGCGCGTGCTGCGGATCTCCACCACGGCCGACCGGCTCAAGACGCGCCAGCTACGGCGCGACCCGCACGCCGCCCTGCATGTCGACGGCCCGGACATGTGGTCCTTCGCCGTCGCCGAGGGGGAGGCGGAGGTGTCGGAGGTGACGGCCGTGCCGGGTGACGCCGTCGGGCGGGAGTTGCTGGCCCTGACGCCCGGCTTCGAGGATCCCGCGGACGAGGCGGCCTTCCTCGAGCAGCTGGTGGCGGACCGGCGCGTGGTGATCAGGATCCGGGTGTCCCGCCTGTACGGAACGGCCCTGGACATCCCCGGCTGATCAGCCGCATCCGCCGGCCGCCCCGGCGTGCCCTCCCCGGACCTCCCGCCGGCCGTACCGGGAGATCGTTCACCGGGTTTCCTCGTGCCAGTCGGGCAGCGGACGGTAGATCGCCACACCACTGTCCTCCAGCTCCTGGCGGAGCTTGAAGTACTCCTCGCCGAACGGGTCGACGCCGTTGAGCGGCATCAGGCCGCGACGGATGGCCAGGTCGTGCGGGGCCAGCCCGGCGGCCTGGGCGAGATGCCGCTCGGCGGCCGCCGGACGGCCGCCCCGGAACAGCCACGCCGCCAGCCGCGCGTGCAGCCGCGCCAGACGCTCGTCGTCGGTGGGGGCGCGCAGCTCCCGGGCGGTCGTCCCGGCGTCGTCGTCGATCACCCACCTGCGCAGGGCGGCGGTGGCCCGCTCGGAGGACAGGCCGTTCATCGACCGGAAGGTGTCGGTGGCGGTCATGGTGTCCTGCGGCCGGGCGATCCGGCCCTCCTCGTCGATCCAGACCACGGTCGGCACGTTGATCACGTTGTAGAGCTCGGCGATCCGGCCGTCCGCGTCGATCACCGCGGGGTGGGTGACGTCGGCGAGCCATTCCCGCGCGTCCTGCGGGTCACGGTCGAGGGAGACACTGACCACACTGAACCCGTGTCCGCCGAGCTCCCGGTGGAGGGCCTCCCAGGCGGGCAGGTCGTAGCGGCAGCCGCACCAGGAGGCCCAGAAGACCAGCGCGACCTTGGTGCCGCGCAGGCCGGCCAGCGGGCCGAAGTCCGGGGCCCGGTCGAGGGTGGGCCCGGCCGGCTCGCCGACCGCCACCACGCCCTCGTCGAGGTCGGCCACCGCCTGCCTGCCGAGCAGCCCGGCGAACCTCACCAGGTCCACACCGTCGCCGCTCTCGGCCGCCGCGGCGCGGAAGGACGGGATGCAGGCTTCTTCCCGGCACCAGCCGTGCGGCTTGCGCTCCCAGCCGAGGATCTTCACCCCGTGCGGCACGACCGGTCCGTCGATCTTCTCCTCGTGCCCGTCGGCGAGCAATGTGATCATCTTCAACCTCCCGTTGGATAGCGTCACTCTCCAATTATTGGACAGCAGAGCTATCTAATCAAGAGATAATCTCGGACCATGTGCCGGAAAAGCAGAAAACCCCCGGAAGCCGATGCTTCCGGGGGTTTCACCCATGTAGCCCCGACCGGATTCGAACCGGCGCTACCGCCTTGAGAGGGCGGCGTCCTAGGCCACTAGACGACGGAGCCTTGCAGAGATGACAGTGGTAGTCCCGACCGGATTCGAACCGGCGCTACCGCCTTGAGAGGGCGGCGTCCTGGGCCACTAGACGACGGGACCCTACACACTGTCGTCAGATCCGGGAGGACCGGATCTGGAGCATCCCCTTGGAAGGGGATGCAGCTGGGGTACCAGGACTCGAACCTAGAATAACTGAACCAGAATCAGTCGTGTTGCCAATTACACCATACCCCACCGCGTTTGACCCCCTTGCGGGGCTCGCTGGCGACTCCGAAAGAATAGCCCAGGTTGGGGGTCAAGGCCAAAACGATTGGCGACGGCAGGATCCACCTGGCGGCGGAGTGCAGCCGAGGGTCCGTTATGTAACGCTGCTTTCGGAGATCTGTCCGCATGTGAGGAGCCCACGCCTTGACCGAGAACCCGTTCTTCTCCCCCAGCACGCTGCCCTACAAGCTGCCCGACTTCACCCGGATCCGGGAGGAGCACTACCTGCCCGCCTTCGAGCGCGGCATGGCCGACCAGCTCCGGGAGGTCGAGGCGATCGCCGGCGACACCGGCCCGGCGACCTTCGCCAACACGGTCGAGGCCCTGGAACGCTCCGGCCAGATCCTGAAACGGACGGCGACGGTCTTCATGAGCATCGCCTCCTCCGACACGACCGACGGCATCCGGGAGATCGAGACCGAGGTCCTCCCCAAGCTGACCAAGCACGGCGACGCCATCCACCTCAACCGCGCCCTCTACGCGCGGATCAAGCAGGTCACCACGGAGGACCCGGAGGAGGCGTGGCTGCTGGAGAAATACCGCGAGGACTTCGTCCGGGCCGGCGCCGACCTGTCCGAGGCCGAGCAGGAGCGGCTCAAGGAGCTCAACGAGGAGCTGACCAGGATCGCCACCGCCTTCTCGCAGAATCTGCTGACGGCCTCCACCGCCTCGGCGCTGGTCGTCAAGGACGCCAAGGAGCTCGACGGGCTCTCCGAGAGCGCGATCAAGGCGATCGAGAAGGACGGCGAGTACGTCCTGCCGCTGCTCAACTTCACCAACCAGCCCGCCCTCGCCGAGCTGACCGACCGGCAGACCCGCAGGAGGCTGTACGAGCTGTCGGTGAGCCGGGCGCCGGAGAACTTCGACCTGGCCGTCAAGCTGGCGACGCTCCGGGCCGAGCGGGCCGCCCTGCTGGGCTACCCCAACCACGCCGCCTACTCCGTGGCCGACCAGACGGCCAAGACCACCGACGCCGTCGAAGAGATGCTCGGCAAGCTGGTGGGTCCGGCGGTGGCCAACGCCCGCCGCGAGGCCGAACTGCTGAGCGAGCAGGCCGGCTTCCCCATCGAGGCGTGGGACTGGTCGTTCTACGCGGAGAAGGTGCGCAAGGCGCGCTACGACTTCGACAGCTCCGAGCTGCGCCCCTACTTCGAGCTGGACCGGGTGCTGCGGGACGGCGTCTTCCACGCCGCCGGCGAGCTGTACGGGATCACCTTCACCGACCGGGACGACCTGACCGGCTACCACCCGGACGTGCGGATCTTCGAGGTGTTCAACGCCGACGGCTCACAGCTCGGCCTGTTCGTGTTCGACCCCTACGCCCGGCCCACCAAGCGGGGCGGCGCGTGGATGAACAACCTCGTGGACCAGTCGCACCTGTTCGGCGAGCTGCCCGTGGTGATGAACAACCTCAACATCACCAAGCCCGCCGAGGGCCCGACGCTGCTAACCTTCGACGAGGTCAACACCGCCTTCCACGAGTTCGGCCACGCCCTGCACGGGCTGTTCTCCGACGTCCGCTTCCCCCGGGTCTCCGGCACCGAGGTGCCGCGCGACTTCGTGGAGTATCCCTCCCAGGTCAACGAGATGTGGGCGACCTGGCCGTCGGTCCTCGCCAACTTCGCCAGGCACCACGAGACCGGCGAGCCGGTGCCGGCGGAGCTGGTGGAGAAGATGAAGGCCGCCGAGAAGTTCAACCAGGGCTTCGCGACCGTGGAGTATCTCGCCGCGACCCTGCTCGACTGGGCCTGGCACAAGCTCGCTCCCGGCGAGACCGTCGAGGACGCCGAGGCGTTCGAGGCCGCGGCCCTGGAGCGCGCGGGCATCGCCTTCGACCTGGTCCGCGCGCGCTACCGGACCAACTACTTCGCGCACATCTTCTCCAGCGGCGTGGGCGGCTACAGCGCCGGCTACTACTCCTATATCTGGAGCGAGGTGCTGGACGCCGAGAGCGTCGAGTGGTTCAAGGAGAACGACGGCCTCAAGCGCGACAACGGCGACCACTTCCGGTCCGCCCTGCTGTCGGTCGGCGGCTCCATGGACGTGATGACCGCCTTCCGCAACTTCCGCGGCCGCGCCCCCCGCATCGAGCCCCTGCTGGAGCGCCGTGGCCTGCTGACCTGATCTCCGCCGTCCGCCGGGGTGGAGGCGCCGGGAAGTCGGTGACGTTGAACAACGTCATCGAGCGGGCCACCGCCGCCGACAACGCGTGG
>NZ_JBSFPS010000441.1:0-4749 GCF_053588315.1 Streptosporangium sp. NPDC003464
CTGCCGGGGACGGTCGGGGCGGGCGGGGGCCGCAGGTCACTGTCCCGGCCGGCCGGGCGGTCGACGGCGAACGAGATGGCTCCTGGCGCACCCGCGTCCTCCTCCCGCGTGGGGGGCGGCCGGTCGCGGCCGGTGGAGTGGTGCCGTCGGGCGAGGGCGGCGATCAGGCGCGCATCGGCGTGGCGGGCGGGGCTGCGATGCAGATGCTCGTCGTGGAGGTGTCGTTGACCAGGTCGACGACTACGCGAGCGACACCCGCTACACCGATTGGGGATCCACGGTCACGGTCACGGCCCCACCCGCCGACCAGGTCATCGACGAAGACGACGTCGACTACTCCACCAAGCGACAGACCCCACCCAACTCAGTGATCGAACGTTCCTCGGGCAACTGATCCTTTTCTTTCGATTCGAGCATTCGGCTACACGGGTCTAAGCGGGGTCCCAATAGTAACGACGCAGAAAACAACGGATATGCAGGTCAGCGGCCCGCCTTCCAAGTTGTTCCCGAAGGTCTTAAGGAAGCTCTGACCTGCATATCCGTTGAAAATCTCGCCGATACTACCGGGACCCCTGCCCGGACAAAGGACGCCCGAGACGTCAGACGTATGGCCGCGACCACACCGGCCGCGACCGTGCGCGAAGATCTGCGCGTCCAGGATTCCTCGGGTGACAGGTCTACCGACCGGTTCTCAGCGGCTCACGGCGGTCTGCTGGTCAATACGGGACAGCTTCTCGGGATTGCGCACGTGGTAGGCGCCGGTGACGTAGCCGTTCTCCACTCGCACCGCCACCACGCCGTCGATCTCGCCGTTGACGCGGACGAGCAGCCCCGGACCGCCATTGATCTGCACCAGCTCGACGGACCTTTCCGCGCCGCGCTTCCACCAGCCGATGGCCAGCAGGCGAGCAACGTTGTCAGCCCCCACGATGGGCCGCAGCAGGGCATGCTTAACACCGCCGCCGTCGCTCAGAGCGACGACGTCCGGCGCGAGGATGTCGAGCAGGCTCTGCAGCTCGCCGGTTTCTACCGCTCGTTGGAAAGCTTGGAGGGCGGCTCGGTGCTCGGCCGGGGAGCCGGTGCCGCGTGGCCGGCGCGCGGCGACGTGTGCCCGTGCCCGATAGGCGAGCTGACGGACCGCGGACGGGCTCTTGTCGACGGCCTCGGCGATCTCGTCGTAATCCAGATCGAACACCTCGCGGAGCACGAACACCGCCCGCTCGATCGGCTGGAGCGTCTCCAGCACCAGCAGCATCGCCATGGAGACGCTGTCCGCCAACTCCACGTCCTCGGCGACATCAGGCGCGGTCAGCAACGGCTCGGGCAGCCACGGTCCGACGTAGGACTCCTTACGCCGGCCGAGCGTACGCAGCCGGTCCAGCGCCTGCCTTGTGACGATCCGCACCAGGTAGGCACGCTCCTCCCGAACGCTGTCAAGGTCGATGCCGGCCCATCGCAGCCATGTCTCCTGTAGGACGTCTTCGGCGTCGGCGGCGGAGCCGAGCATCTCGTAGGCGACGGTGAACAGCAGGTTGCGATGGGCGACGAACGCCTCGGTGGCGGGGTCCCCATGGTCGGCACGGTCGAGCGGCCCCGGTGTGCCCGTCGTTCGTCCGCTGCGCTCACTCATGCCTGGCCCCTGCCTGTCCGCACTTAGCTCTACCACACGCACGAGACGCTGCTGCGGACCGTTTTGTAACACCTGCGATCAGTGGTCCACATCACATGTCAGGCGCTGTTACGGGGGGCGGACAGCCGACGTCTCATGGTCGTCAGGACGCCGCGCGAACGATCCGTGCGGCACGCGACACCACGAGTTGAGTTTGAGAAGGGAAGCCTCACCATGTCTGCACCCACGACGAGCGACCTCCGCTCGCGCATGCCCAACCCCCTCCCGTTCGTCCCCGAGATGGCAGAAGTCGCCGGAGGTTTGCACAAGGTCATCAAAAACGGCTCGATCCCGCTGGTCACGGTCCATCTGCTGCAGCTGCGCGCCGGGCAGATGCTCGGCAGCACGTACTTCACCATCCGGGAAACCGGCAACCTCCGCCAGGCAGGGGAATCGGAGGAGCGCATCACCGCCGTGACGACCTGGCGGGACGCCACCTGCTTCACCGACGCCGAACGGGTCGCGCTGGAGCTGGTGGAGGCCGTCCTCACCCATAACCCGTCCGGGGAGCGCGTCCCCGACGAGCTGTACGCCAAGGCGTCCGCGCACTACGACGACAAGGCGATGTGGACGCTCATCATGGCGATCGCCCACATCGGCTTCTTCACCCCCGCCGCGCTCATCGCCAAGCCGATCCCCGGCATGCCCCCCGGCCAGAACTACAGCGAGTAGGAAAGGGAACAAAGCATGAGCATCACCAAGGTCGCGGTGGCAGGAGCGACCGGGCGGCTGGGGCGCCACGTCGTGGACGTCCTGGCTGAACGGGGGTACCAGGTCGTGCCGATGTCCCGAGCCACCGGCGTGGACATCATCACCGGTGAGGGCCTGGCCGAGGCGCTCACCGAGGTGGATGTCATCATCGACGTCGCCTCGTGGCACGCCTCCGAGCAGGAGGCGGCGACGGAGTTCTTCCGCACGTCGGCCCGCAATCTGCACGAGTACGGGCAGAAGGCCGGGGTCGCCCGGATCACCGTGGCGTCCATCATCGGCGTCGACAACGCCACCACCGGTTTCCTCGCTGCCAAGAAAGCGCACGAGGAACTGCTCCTGTCCGGCCCGCTCGCCGTCCGTATCCTGCGGGCCGCGCAGTTCCACGAGTTCGTCGGTCAGCTCCTGGACTGGCAGCAGGGCGACGTCGCCTACATGCCGGCCCTGCCCAGCCAGCTCGTGGCCTGCCGCACCGTGGCCGAGGAACTGGTCGACCTGGCCCTCGACCCCGCCCAGCCCGCTCCAGGAACGCCGATCCCCGAGATCGCCGGACCCCACAAGGAGACCCTGGCCGAGGCGGCCGCACTCCTCGGCGCCCGCCGGGGCATCAAGGTCGTCGGTGTCGACGGCTCCGGCATGCCCGATGCCGAGATCGCCGCCAAGGGCGGCTTCCTGCCCAGTCCGCACGCCAAGCTCGCCGGCCCCACCTTCCAGGAGTGGCTCGACATCCAATCCTGAGCCGGCCGAATGACCACGGCCTCACCTTGTTCTCAGAGCTCCACGGCCCGGAGCTCCGAGAACAAGCCTTCCTCCGAACCTCGCCCGCCAGCGGCGTTCGGGGGCTCAGTTCGACGCCTGGACTCATCACCGCATCCCGGAAAGGGGCTCACTCATGCCCGTCACCACTATCGACACAACAACCGCACTCGTCCTCATCGACCTGCAGAACGCCGTCGTCGGCCGTCCCGCAATCCCTTACACCGGCGCTGAGGTGGTGGCACGGGCGGTCGAACTGGCTGACGCCTTTCGCGACCACAGTGCTCCGGTGGTCCTGGTCCGGGTCACGGCCCGTGCGGACAGATCGGATGCTGCTCCAGGACGTACCGAGATTCCGCGCCCGCCTGGCCCCCTGCCCGCGGGCTGGGATGTCATCGTCGATGACCTGGCCGGCCACCCCGGCGACATCACCGTGACCAAGCGCACCTGGGGCGCCTTCTACGGCACCGACCTCGACCTGCAGCTGCGCCGCCGCGGCGTCACACAGGTCGTCCTGGCCGGGATCGCCACCAGCATCGGCGTGGAGTCCACCGCCCGCGCCGCCTACGAACACGGCTACAACGTCACGCTGGTGACGGACGCCATGACCGATCTGAACGCGCAGGCGCATCGCCACAGCATCGAACGGATCTTCCCACTGCTCGGCGAGAGCGCTACCACCGCCGAGATCATCGACCTGCTGGCCAAGTCCCGCGCCTGACGATCCCACACGATCACCAGATGAACGGACAGATGATGACGCAAACGCCGAAATTGCCGCTGCACATGCGGCGGAACGGGTTCAACCCCGTCGAGGCACTGGCCCGGGCCCGCGACGGCGAGGGGGTGGTCCGGGTAGAGACGCCGTTCGGTCTGCCCGCGTACCTGGTCTGCCGCCACGAGGACGTTCACCAGGTGCTGTCGGATCCGGCCCGGTTCAGCAGTGCCCTGACGCCGTTCCCGGGATCCGGGCAGATGAACGCCGACGAGCTGGCCAAGATGCAGGCCGGACAGCTGATCGGGTTCGACCCGCCGGAGCACACGCGGTTGCGGCGGATGCTCACCCCGGAGTTCACGGTGCGTCGCCTCATTCCTGGCCGGACGGGTGGCGCGTGAAGGTGACGCCGGAGGGGACGGGCCGCCTGATCCGAGAGGAAGCAGACGGCGTTCCGGCGGGGGAGAACTGACCGCAGGCCGGAGGCGACCCCGAGCCCTGTACCGGACAGCGCGTTCGCACTGTCCGGTACAGCAATCGGAGTGCGACGCGCTGACCTGCACAAATGCCCAATGGGGACCGGGGTGCCGACGGACAGTGGCCAACTGTCCGAATTGCCCCGATTTCCGGAGTGGATATGCAGCCCCGATGCATGATCATGCAATGGGCTTAGCGTACGTTTTCGTTCCGCCGCACTCTGCCCCCCCACCCAGGAGAGGCTCCAGTCCGCTTCCGAGATTACGAACGTGATCGACTCATGGGCGCTTCTGTCCGTATCTCGGCTGGACCCGATCCCGGGCGGGAGACGCGGTCAGCGGCACAGCCTGGTCAGCCGCGTCGCGATATTGACGCCCGCTTGCTTGGTGGCGCCACTCCACATGCCGTCCGTCACGCTGTAGAT
>NZ_JBSFPS010000442.1:0-4740 GCF_053588315.1 Streptosporangium sp. NPDC003464
AGGGTGCTGGTCGCGGCCTTGCGGCGACGGAGTAAAGCGGTCAGGAGCCGGTGGAAGTGATCTAGGCTGCTGGTCTGCGGATGGAGGTAGTGGCGCGGGCGGTGGAAACGGCGTTGAAAGGCCGCCTCTGCCAGCGCGTCCCAGTAGGGCTCCGAGGTCTGCACCAGGCGGGCGAAGTCCGAGCGCGACATGCCGGTCAAGGCCGGATCGGTGAGCATCCAGGTCACGTCCGGATCGATCGGTTGGTTGGTCTCGGCTTCTTCGGAAAGTCTGGGAGGGGTGGGGGCCAGGGTGTAGTTCCAGTCGCCGTGGAATGCATCGGGTGTGATCGGCAGGGCATGAAACTCGGCGGGCGTGACGGCGGTGCCCAGTGGGTAGTTGCCGGTGTCCAGTTCGGCACTGATTCTCAGTCCGGCCTCTGTTGTCGTCGCGGCGATCGTCTCGATGACGACCTGGTAGCTGGTCAGCGGGCGGCCACGCCAGTTGGCGGTGATGTGGCAGAACATCCGGTGCTCGATCTTGTTCCACTTCGAAGTGCCGGGAGGAAAGTGGCAGACCGTGATCTCAAGGCCGCTCTCGCGGGCGAAGTCGTGTAGTTGCTTCTTCCATGTCCAGTAGCGGGGGTTGTTGGAGCCACCGGCGTCCGCGGTGATCAACAGCCGGGTGGCGTGCGGGTGGTCGAGACAACCGCGGCGTCGCCACCAGCGGCGGACGGACTCCACCGCGAACTCGGCGGTGTCGTGATCGGTTCCGACGTTGACCCAGCCGCTGTTGGTGGCGAGGTCGTAGATTCCGTAGGGGATGGCCACTGGCTGGTCGCTGGCGACGAGGGTGTGGCAGTCCACCTTGATCGGGTTCTTTCCCGGTTGCCAGGTACGTCCAGGCCGGTCGCGGTTGCCGAGCCACTGTTTGGCTTTGGTGTCGATGCTGATCACCGGCTGGTCGTCGTCGAGGAAGGCGGCGGCGGTGGCGTTGAGATGGGCAAACTGGGCGTCGCGATCCGGATGCCGGGTGCCTTCGGTGGTCTTGGCCGTGTCCTGCAGGCTGTAGCCCAGGCCGTGCAGCAGGTGGCCGACGGTTGTGGCACCGATCGGATGCTTCTGCGCGGAAAGGGCATGGGCCAGGCTGCGCAGCGACAGCGTGGTCCAGCGCAGCGGGGAGACGGGGTCGCCGCGAGTGTGCGGCTCGATCAGTGACTCAAGGGCCGGTAGCAGGCCGGGGTCGGTGACTGTCAACGGTTTGCGCCCGGCGCCCGAGGCCCGGATGCGGCGGGTCGGGGCGGGGTGCGTCTCCAGTTCGATGATGCCACGCGCGATGGTGGCGGTACTGATGCCGGAGGCTGCGGCCACCAGGGCAATCCCGCCATGGCCGAGCACGGCGGCCTCGCTGGCCAGGTAGAGGCGACGGCACCGCTCGTCAAGGTGCGGCAGGATCTGCTCGAACTTAGCCCGCAGCTCGGCTGCGGGTACATCTTCCTTCGAAGAGGCGGCCATGCTCCAGCGTCTCACCGTCGACCCGGTCCGGCAGATCAGCTCTGACAGTTATTCACGAACAAGCCCCGGGCCGGATCGAGAACTGCCAGCTGGGCGTCTTCCTCGCCTACGTCTCCTCCCGAGGGCGAGCGTTGATCGACCGGGAACTGTATCTGCCCAAATCCTGGATCGCCGACCAGGTACGGCGAGAGCAGGCCGGGATCGCGCCGCAGGTGGAACTCGCCACCAAACCGACCCTGGCACGCACGATGCTCGCCCGGGCGCTGGAGGCCGGCTCCCCTGGCGGTTGGGTGCCTTCCTCACCACCGCCCACCTGGGCGTGTTACGGCAGGTGGACGCGGTCTACCAGTTCCGGCACTCGAGGCTGCGCGACCGGCTGGCCGAGCAGTATCGGGGAGGCGCGGGGGCCGACAGGACGTAGTCCCCGCATCCGCCGCCGGGCATCCAGTAGTACAGGCAGCAGTTGCGCCGGACGAAGAACGGCCGCCCGGGAGGGGCCCCGTGGTAGGCCCTCCACTCGGGTCCGTGTCACCAGCCGTAGTACAAGTAGCTGTGAGTGATCGGTTCTCATCGTCCAACGGAGGAGCCAGGCCGCGTCGTGGCTGTTCATCGACCCGAGAAGAAGACTGGTTTCTTGGTTGACTGCGGAGCACTACGCTTCGCATCCTGGTCAAGGGTTCCGTCGAGGGGCTTTGACCTGGTCTTCCTCATTACTTTGGGCCTGGTGACACGAACCCGGGTGGAGGGCCGACCGGTGGGAGCCGTCGACGAGGCGGGACAGGACCCGGGTGCGGCGGTTGCTGCGCAGGCGGTCTACGACCGGGGCTCCGGTGCCGGTCACCGGGGCGAGGACGTCATTGCCGTCGAATCCCTTGCCCCACGGCACGAGCAGGTCGGGGTCAGCAGACGCGGCAGACGCTCAGCGTATTCGGTCTCCCCCGTGGCGATGGGCCCGAACGCCGCGCCGATCATCGCCCGGGTTCCGGTCTCTACGGGGGTCATCAGCCCCGGCTGGGGATGGCCGCCAAGGGCCAGCCGGTCGAGCCAAGCCCGGTTCGGGCCGGTAGCGGGCATCTTCAGCGAGCTACAGCCTTCGAAGAAGACCGTTCGGTAGGAGCCGAAGCGCGCCCCGGGCGTCACCGGCTGCGCCAGCAGGCCGCACAACACCTCGAACACTCTGCTTCACCGCCTCGCCCGAGCGCCTGCCTGACGCTTTTCGGACGCCCTCTGGGTTCGGGCGCCGCCCATGGAAACAGCGACACACCTATAGACCATGCGGAATCCGACTTTCGTAGGGGTGCCTGAAACCGAATGGCCGTAGTTCGTGAGGGCACGCATCCGCACAATTCTGATCATGAAGCTGACAACAACGGCACTGGCCCTTGCCGCCGGGATGACAATCGTGAACCCGGCCGCCGCCGCCGCAGAGACTTCCTGGTGCCCCAAGGTCACCGGGCATCAGATCAAGTGCGGAACGGTGAACCGCCCGCTCGTCCAGGGCAAGCCTCACCTCGGCACGATCGAGGTGGGATACGCCCTGGTCACCCGCCGTAACCGCGACCAGCCCGCGAAAAGCACTATCCTGGTCAATCCCGGTGGTCCCGGGGGTGCGCTCATCGACGCGGCAGGCATATTCACCCAAGGACTCGCCGACGCTTTGTCCGATCACGACCTTCTCCTCGTCGATCCACGCGGCACCGGCCACTCCACCCCGCTGAAGTGCGGCGCCTCCATCGGCGCGCTCAAGGTCGAGTCCAAGGCCGAGCTCGTGCGCCTGGTGGGCAGGTGCGGCGAGAAGTTCGGCCCGCGAGCCGAGGGCTACACCTCCGTGGCGACCGCCGACGATTTCGACGCCGTCCGCGCCAGGCTGGGCATCGACAAGGTCGTACTGTTCGGCCAGTCCTACGGCACCTACCTCATGCCGATCTACGCCCAACGCCACCCGGACACGGTTCAGTCCATCGTGCTGTCGGGGGCCTACCCGATCGACTTCGACTCCCTGGGTCGTTCCAGCGCGCAGGCCGTCTCGCTGAACCTGCACAAGGTCTGCCGGCGCAGCGGCGCATGCGACGGCGGCGAGGCCGTTCAGGATCTGGCCAAAGTCGCCACCCGGCTGCGCACCGCGCCCGTCGACATCCCCGTCACCGTCGACGGCCGACGCCGGACCTACCGGCTCACCGAGGACAGGCTGGCCATGATGATCTACGGGGAGTTCAGCGGCGTGGAGGCCGCGCCGGGCGAAGTGCCCGCGCTCGGCAGGCTGCCCCGGATGCTGCACCGGGCGGCCAGGGGGGACGACCGCGAGCTGGTCGCCCTGGTCAAGGAGGCGACCGAGCTGGCGGGTTCCGCGGAAGGGCCCGACGCCGGGCTGACGGCCGCGGTGGTCTGCAACGACTACCCGCGCACATGGCCGGTGGACGCCTCGCTCACCGAGCGCACCCGCGCCTTCGACCGGGCCCTCAAGCGGACCCGGCCCGGGGAGTTCGGCGCGTTCAGCGCCCGGGGATTCGCCAGGGCCCAGTTCGACGGCGGCGACACCTGCATGAACTGGCCGGCCAAGGGCACCGCCCGGCCGTATGTCTCCACCGGCCGCTTCCCCGACGTGCCGGTGCTGGTGCTCTCCGGCGACCTGGACGCCAACACCCCTGACGCCAACGGCCGTAAGGCCGCTGCCCAGTTCAGGCAGGGCGCATTCCTGTCCGTGCCCAACACCGGGCACGTGCCCGAGCTTGAGCCCAGCGGGTGCGTCTTCGGCATCATCACCGGCTTCATCCGCGAGGAGAAGGTCGGCGACACCTCCTGCGTGGCCGACATCCCGCCCGTCAAGGTCCTGCCTGTGAAATAAGGTCGCTCCTGACCGGCGTGTTAAGGCCGGGTTGATCATCAACCTTCGTGGCTGACCAGGTCAAGGTCGGCCTGCCCACGGGCAGCGGCCTCAGCGATCATCGCCTGCATTAGCTCCTCGAAGACGCCCGCCGTCGCCCACGACCGGAAGCGGTCGTAGACCGTGGACCACGGCCCGTACTCCTGGGGCAGATCCCGCCACGGGCTGCCGGTACGAAACCGCCACATCACCGCATTGAACTGCTGCCGCAGGTCCGGAATCGGACCGCGCTCACCCAAGGGCAGATGAGGATCGATCAAGGACCATTCGTCATCGGTGAGGTCTCCACGCGCCATGACCATGGCCTACCAGGACGGCAAGCACCGCGCAGGCAAATCCCGCTGATCTCAACCTCGTACAGGC
>NZ_JBSFPS010000443.1:0-4711 GCF_053588315.1 Streptosporangium sp. NPDC003464
GCCGCCACGGATGAGGCCGCGCGCCTGGCGGAAGAGTCCGCGCGCCGCGCGGAGCCGCGCCCATCGGGCGCGCCCGGCTTTCCGTATGTGGGCCCGCACTTTCGGGCAAAACATAATTTTGATACGTGTAGGCCGAAATTAGAGGGAAATGCGGGTTTGAGATCCGTAGTGCCGCTCAGAAGAACCTTATAAGCAGGCCGGTCGATGGCGATTGCTGAACGCGCTGTTAAACAGCCGCGCGCAGAGGCTTCATATCCGCGTCGTAGCTGCGTAGACTCCCGGCACCGGCCAAGGTTTGTCCTTCGGAGCGGCCCGTGAACGGGTCCGATTCCGTGGGAAGTCTGCGGACGCAACCGGAAGCGGCACTGCCAACACCCGGAGTGCGCCGCTCCGTCAGCCGACCATTCACCGCAGCGCACTCCGGGCAGGACGTGTTCCCGTCTTGCCGAGGAGAGTCGGATGTCTGTGCTCCATCTAGCCGTTGCCGAAGAGCCAGCGGTATCCCTGAGCGGTTCTCATTTCAACATCGTGATAGTGGTGGCCGTCGTGGCCCTGCTCGCACTCGCCGTCGCCGGCGTCCTCGTGCGAGAGGTGCTCGCCGCCGGCCAAGGCACCGAGCGCATGCAGAACATCGCGCGCGCCGTACAGCAAGGAGCCTCCGCCTACCTGGCGCGGCAGTTCCGGACACTCGCGGTGTTCGTCATCCTGATCCCCTTCCTGCTCTACCTGCTCCCCGCCGAATCGACCGCCGTGGCCATCGGCCGGTCGGCTTTCTTCGTCGTCGGCGCGCTCTTCTCCGCGCTGACCGGCTTCATCGGCATGTGGCTGGCCGTCCGCGGAAACGTCCGGGTCGCCGCGGCCGCCCGTGAGACGGGCGAGAAGGTCGCGATGCGGATCGCCTTCCGCACCGGCGGCGTGGCCGGCATGATCACCGTCGGTCTCGGCCTGCTCGGCGCCGCCATCGTGGTGATCGCCTACGGCGGCGACGCCCCGGCCGTGCTGGAGGGCTTCGGCTTCGGCGCCGCCCTGCTCGCCATGTTCATGCGGGTCGGCGGCGGCATCTTCACCAAGGCCGCCGACGTCGGCGCCGACCTGGTGGGCAAGGTCGAGCAGGGCATCCCCGAGGACGACCCGCGCAACGCCGCCACCATCGCCGACAACGTGGGCGACAACGTCGGCGACTGCGCCGGCATGGCCGCCGACCTGTTCGAGTCCTACGCGGTCATGCTCGTGGCCAGCCTGATCCTCGGCAAGGTGGCCTTCGGCACCGAGGGCCTGGTCTTCCCGCTGATCGTGCCGATGATCGGCGTGATCACCGCGATCATCGGCATCTTCACCACCGCCCCGCGCAGCGGCGACCGCTCCGGCATGGCCGCGATCAACCGCGGCTTCTTCATCTCGGCCGTCATCTCGGCGATCCTCGTCGGCGTCGCGGCCTTCCTCTACCTGCCCAGCAGCTTCGCCGGCCTGACCGGGGTGAGCCCGGAGATCGCCGCGGTCACCACCGACCCGCGCCTGATCGCCATCGGGGCGGTGCTCATCGGCCTGGTGCTGGCCAGCGCCATCCAGATCCTCACCGGCTACTTCACCGAGACCAACCGCCGTCCGGTGAAGGACATCGGCGAGAGTGCCCGCACCGGCCCCGCCACGGTCATCCTGTCCGGCATCAGCGTCGGCCTGGAGTCGGCGGTCTACTCGGCGCTGATCATCGGCGCCGCCGTCTACGGGGCGTTCCTGCTCGGCTTCGGCAACGTCACCATCGCCCTGTTCGCCGTGGCCCTGGCGGGCACCGGTCTGCTGACCACGGTCGGTGTGATCGTGTCGATGGACACCTTCGGCCCGGTCTCCGACAACGCGCAGGGCATCGCCGAGATGTCCGGAGACGTCGACGGCGAGGGCGCCCAGGTCCTCACCTCGCTCGACGCCGTGGGCAACACCACCAAGGCCATCACCAAGGGCATCGCGATCGCCACGGCGGTGCTCGCCGCGACGGCGCTGTTCGGCGCCTTCCGGACGGCGATCGAGACCCAGCTCGCCGGCGCGACCCAGGGCGTGAAGGACGCGCTCGGCTCCTTCGGCACGTTCAGCCTGAGCGTCGACTCCCCGAACGTGCTGGTCGGCCTGGTCATCGGCGCCGCGGTGGTGTTCATGTTCTCCGGCCTGGCGATCATGGCGGTCGGCCGGGCGGCCGGCCGGGTGGTCTTCGAGGTGCGCGAGCAGTTCCGCACCAAGCCGGGGATCATGGAGGGCACGGAGCTGCCCGACTACGGCAGGGTCGTCGACATCTGCACCCGTGACTCGCTGCGGGAGCTGGCCACGCCCGGCCTGCTCGCCGTGCTCACCCCGATCGCCGTCGGCTTCGCCCTCGGCTACGCGCCGCTCGGCGCGTTCCTCGCCGGTGCCATCGCCTGCGGCACACTGATGGCGGTGTTCCTGGCCAACTCCGGCGGCGCCTGGGACAACGCCAAGAAGCTGGTCGAGGACGGCCACCACGGAGGCAAGGGGTCCTCCGCCCACGAGGCCACCGTCATCGGTGACACCGTCGGCGACCCGTTCAAGGACACCGCGGGCCCGGCGATCAACCCGCTGCTCAAGGTGATGAACCTGGTGGCGTTGCTGATCGCCCCGGCCGTGGTGGCCTACGCCGACAACGTGGCGCTGCGGATCGGCGTCACCGTGGTCGCGGCGGGCATCGTCGTCGCCGCGGTGATCGTTTCCAAGCGCCGGTCGGCGAGCATCTCCCCGACCGAGGAGAACAACGTCAAGCGCGAGCGGGAGCCGATCTCCAGCTGAGCGAGGGCCGACGGAAGGGGTGCGCGGGGCCGCGCACCCCTTCCGCGCGTGCGGGGCCCCTCGGTGGGAAACTTGGGCGTATGGAACAGCAGCCCTCCGGAGGCAAGTCACTCATCATGATCCTGCTGGCGATGGCCGCGGTGTTCGCGGTGATCGTGGGGATCGCCATGTGGGCGGCGAGGTGACGACACGCACGCTGGTCGTGCTGCGGCACGCCAAGGCGGCCCACATCCCCGGCCTCGCCGACCGGGACCGCCCCCTCACCGAGCGCGGGCAGCGCGACGCCCGCCGGGCCGGTGAGGCGCTCACCGGCATGGATCTCCGGCCCGACCTGGTGCTCTGCTCGCCGTCGACGCGGACCAGGCAGACCGCCGGGCTGGCCCTGCCCGGTGCCGACATCACCTTCGAACCGGCCATCTACCAGGCATACTCCGACGAGCTCCTGTCCCTGATCCGGCGGAGCGACCCCGAGGTCCGCACGCTGATCCTGGTCGGGCACAACCCCGGTGTCCACGAGCTGGTCCTGGACCTCACCACGGGGGACGACGGCCCCGGCGCCACGGAGGACGACGACCCCGGCTTCCCGCCCGGCGCGTTCGCCGTCATCGAGGCCGAGGGCGAGTGGGCCGAGCTCGACACGGGACGCGGTGTCGTCCGCTGGAGCCCCAAGGACCACTGAGCACAGCGTGGCCGGAGGCCCCGGCGGCCGTACGGCCGGAAACCCTGATCCCCGGAGGCTCCGGCCACCGTACGGCGGGAGGTCACCGCGCCGGTCACCGGTCACCGGGAGCACTAAGTGCCCGGAGGGCGGGCAGGAAGGTCACATCCCCCCGTCCTGACGACCTCGGGGGGTGGCATGCGGAAGATCGCCGAGGCGCTGCGGGGCGACTTCGTGATCTCCGGCCGGCCCGCCTGGGGGTACAGCCTGCTGTGCGCGCTGGGCATCTGCCTGCCGCTGCTGCTCGGCGTCGTGCTCGGCCGTGTCCCCCAGGGTGCGGTGGCGGCCCTGGGCGGCTATCTCACCGTCTTCGGGGACGCCCCGGGCCTGCCGTACGGCGAGCGCGCCCGCAAGCTGCTCGTCGCCACGCTCATGGTCACCCTGGGCTCCGGCCTCGGCGCGCTGATGCAGCCCCACCCCTGGCCGGCCGTCGCCGTGATGGGACTGGTCGCCCTGGCCGGCGGCTACTGGCCGGTGATCAGCGTCTCCTCGATGCTCGCCGTGGCCCTGGCCTACTTCGCCCCGGCGGGCATGAGCGTACCGGTCCGCATGGAACTCGCGGCGGCCGGCGGCCTGCTGATGACGCTGCTGCTGGTGGTGCTCTGGCCGGTGCGCCGCCTCCAGCCGCTCCGCGCGGCCCTGGAGGAGGCCGGCGCGGCGCTCGCCGACCTGCTGGAGGCCGGGGGGCGGGCCCCGCTGTCCGACGAGAGCTGGGAGGTGCTGCGCCGCCGTGCCGGGACCGCGGTGGACGACGCGGCCCGGGCCTTCTGCCTCTACCGGGTCTCGGAGGAGGACGACCGGGCCCTGCGGCGGCTGCTGGCCACGCTGACCCGCATCCTCCACGAGACCGTCGCCCTGCGCGTGCTGCGGGCGGCGGCCGCGCAGGCCGACATGGGCACCGAGTGGGCCGGAGAGCTGGAGGAGGCGGTCGGGCCGCTGGCCCGCGCGCTGCGGGAGGCGGTGTCGCTCGGCGGTTCGGCCGCGGTGCCCGAGGCGCTGGAGGCGATGGGGCGCTTCGCCGAGCGGGTCGAGGAGGTCCGCCGCTCCGCCCACGCGGGCGAGGCGCCGCTGCCCGCGGCCGCGCTGCTCGGACAGGTCCGCCGGTGCCTGGACCGGATCGGGATGGCGGTGCGGTCGGTGGCGCAGCAGGCGGCCGAGGGGGTCGAGATCGGGCCGCGCCTGCCCAGGTTCGGCCGGTTG
>NZ_JBSFPS010000444.1:0-4640 GCF_053588315.1 Streptosporangium sp. NPDC003464
ACATGACTGCCGCCTTTCGGGTCGTGGGGTTCATCGCAGGACCGTCGCGGCCAGCGCGGGGTGGTGGGCCAGCACGAGCGTCACGCCGAGCACGACGGCCAGCGCCACCGCCGTGGCGGCCAGGCCCCGGTCGCGCAGCACCCCCCGCACCGGATCGCCGCCGCCCCCCTCGACGAGCACCACCTGCAGGTAGCGGAACAGGGCGAAGATCACGAACGGCGTGGCCAGCAGCATCGCCGGCTGGCCGTAGGGGCCGAACGGCGCCTCGGTGCGCAGGTACATCAGGCCGGCGACCGCGGTGAGCACGCAGGTGAGCTGGAGCATCTGGTCGGCCAGCCCCACCGAGTAGCCGCGCAGCGCGGGCCGGTGGGCGGTCCCGGACTCCAGCAGCTCCTGGCGCCGCTTGCCGGTCACCAGCAGCAGCGACACCGAGAACACCGCGACCAGCAGCCACCCGGAGACCGGTTCTCCGATCGCCGCGTACCCCTGGACGACGCGTAGCGCGAAGCCCAGCGCGACGGCGCACACGTCGATCAGGGGGATGTGCTTGAGCACGCGGGTGTAGGCGACGTTGAGCGCCAGGTAGGCCAGCAGGGGCCAGTACGGCCGGCCGGGACCGGAACCGGCCACCACGCCGAGCAGCGCGAGCAGGGCGGCGCAGTACAGGCAGGCGGCCCAGACCGGCACCCGCCCGGCGGCGACCGGACGGTGGCGCTTGACGGGGTGGTGGCGGTCCCGGTGCCGGTCGGCGATGTCGTTGCCGACGTACACGCAGGCCCCGGCCAGGACGAAGCCGGCCACGGCCCAGCCCGTCGCGCCGAGCATCGCGAGGGTCCAGACGCTCGCGTCGGCGAGCGCGAGGGGCACCAGCAGGACGCTCTTGGCCGCGTGCAGCGGCCGTATCAGGGCCGCCAGGTCCGCCGGCAGCCCCGGCCGCCGGCCCGGCGCACCGTCCGCCGTGCCGCTTGGCGCACCGTCCGCCGTGCCGTCCGGCGCACCGTCGGCGAGCGGCTCCGGCGGCCGGGCCACCCCCTGGGAGCCGGGAGGTTCGATGACACGCATATGCACCTCCGGCCGGGATCAGAAGAAGACTTTCGCGAGCGACAGCGCGCCCTGCCGCCACGCGTCGCGGCTGGTCCGGCCGGCCGCGGGCGCCCCGCGGCCCTGCTGCCGCCGGTTCTCCCGCCACCAGGCGTAGGTGCGCAGGATCGCCTCCTGGTTGGAGAAGCGGGGCTCGAAGCCGAGACGGTCCCGGGCCTTGTCGATGCTGACGTAGGAGTCCGCGAGCAGCTTGTACAGCAGCCGTTCGTACACCGGGGACAGCCCCGTCCTGCCCAGCAGCCGCAGGGCGGCCAGGGTCGGCCCGGCCGGGAGCGACACCAGCCGCCGGCCGTGGCCCGCCGCGTCGAGCACCGCCTGGAAGTCCTCGCGCAGGGTGCCGAACGCGGCGGCGGCGATGTTGAAGGTGTCGCCGGCCACGTCCGCGGGCGCCTGGAGCACGCGCAGGATCGCCTCGACCAGGTCGTCGATCGCGAGCATCTGGATGCGCACGTCGCCGCGGCCCAGCAGCGGGAAGTTACGGCCCTCCTCGGCCCATTCGAAGAGCATCGAGAACAGTCCCATGCGGCCGGGGCCGAGGAAGGTCTTGGGCCGCAGGACCGGCACGCACATCCCCTCCTCCCGGAACGCCTCCGCCACCTCCTCCGCCGCCGCCTTGGCCCGGCTGTAGGGGTCGACCGGCTCCCGGGGATGGCTCTCGGCCGTGGGGACCGTCCGCGGCAGGCCGTACACCGCCGTGGAGGAGACGTGCACGGCGCGCGGCACGCCGGCCCGGCGGGCGGCCTCCAGCACGCTGCGGGTGCCCCCGACGATCACGTCGCGGATCTCGCCGGCCGGGTAGCTCGGCAGCGCCGCGGCGCAGTGCACCACCGCCTCGGCCCCGGTGACCAGTCCGGTCATCAGCGGGGTGTCCCGGATGTCGCCGATCGCGTACCGCGCCCGCGGGCACCCGTCGGAGCGCGGGCGCAGGTCCACGCCCAGCACGTCGTACCCCGCCTCCGTCAGGCCCCGGACCAGGTTCCCGCCCAGCATCCCGGAGCTGCCCGTGACTACGACCCGGACGGCCATCGCGGCGCCACCTTCTCCCGCACGAATCGGGTGAGCAGCCGCGGCAGGCCCTGGTCCAGGGTGGCGGCGAGACTGTCGAGGAAGTATTCGACGTCCGCGGGCTCGACGACCAGCGGGGGCGCGGCGACCAGCGGGTTGTCCCCGTTCAGCGTGTAGTAGGCGTAGACGCCGTGGTCGCGGTAGAGCGCGTCGACGACCGAGCAGGTGATCAGCTTGATGCGGAAGTTGGGGTCCTTGGCCAGGCCGCCCGGGGCGAGCCTCGCGGCGAGGTCGAGGATCTTCGGCCCGCCGTCCAGGAAGATCCCGTACAGCGCGCCCGCGCCCCGCACCGCGGCCACCGTGTCCGGGTGCCCCTTGCGGATCCGCTCCAGGCCCGGGGCGAGGACGCGCTCGATCTCGCGCGCCCGCCCCGGGTAGTCGTCCTCGACGGCGATGTTGACCGCCTCGATCGCGGTGGCGGTCTCCTCGCCGAACCCGTAGTACGTCGTGCTGGTGCTGTGCATCACCGAGTCGGCGAGGTTGTCGTAGGCCCTGCGGAACACCCGCTCGCGCGCGATGTACGCCGAGATCGACGACTTGCCGCCGCCGAACGACTTCGACGTGGTCACGATGTCCGGGACGAGGCCGGGATGGCGCATGAAGTAGAAGAGGCTGCCGGTCTTGCCCCAGCCCGTGTAGATCTCGTCGAAGATCAGCATGATGTCGTCCGCGTCGCAGAGCTCCCGCAGCCCGCGCAGGAACTCCTCGGAGCAGGAACGCATGGTCGAGGCGCTGAACGGCTCGATGATGATCGCGTACACGTCGCAGCCGCCGTCGCGGGTGCGCGCCGCGGCGGTCGCGGCGCGCACGGCGTCCAGGTCGCCGTAGGGGAAGGCGCCCACCCCCGGGATGCCCGGGAAGCGGAAGCGGTCCGGGGTGCCGGTGAGGGTGCCGGAACCCAGCAGCTTGCCGTGGAAGGCGATGTCGGCGCGGAGGATCCGCTGCCGGCGCCCGCCGTGGTACTTGTAGGCGAGCTTGACCGCGCCCTCCACCGCCTCGGCGCCGGAGTTGGGGAAGAACGACATGTTCAGGTCGCCGGGCAGCAGCTGGGCGAGGTTGTGGCCGAGCGCCGCCACGTAGGGTGAGAAATAGGTCTTGTGCACCTCCATCCTGTGCGCCTCCTGGAAGCGCCGGCGGGCGGCCAGGACGCGGGGGTGGTTGTGGCCGTGGTTGAGCACGCCGACCCCGCCGGTGAAGTCGAGGATCCTCCGGCCGCCCCGGGTCCAGATCCAGGCGCCCTCGGCGCGCTCGACGAGCTCCCGGCCGAAACCGAACGAGGTCATCAGCGACACCTGGCTGCGGCTGACGTGTTTCCGGTAGAGGTCGTGAACGTCTCTGGCGGTGAGCCGCTCGCATTCTTCGAGGCTGATCAGTTCGGACACGCGCACTCTCCTTTCCCCGTCGCCGGGGGATCGGTGCTCATCGGGACGCGGCGCCACGGTTCCGGCGGCCCCGGAACGGCGGTCGGCCCCGGGCCCCCTCCGGAAGTGAAGTGGAGTCGCATCGACGATGCGGCCCGGCTGTCAAGGGCGGGTAAAGGCGCGGCTTGACACCGTCGAGTCACGCGTTTCCAGATGGTGAGACAGATGGGGAGCCGCGAGCCCGGCGTCCGGCGTGTCCGTTCTCCGGCGCGGGCCCGGCCGGTCCCGTGGGCGCCGTCTCACCATTCGAGAACGCTCCGGTCCGGTACGGCGTGCCGCGGGAGGGCGGGGGTCGGCGCCCACGGCTCCGCCGTCCGGCGGCCGATGCCGGGGAGCGCGAGAAACGCCCCGCCTTTCCGCCATTCATCCGGCCGGTCGAAAAGATCCGGAAAAGGGTAATCCGAAAGGCATGTCCGGGCCGGTGGCGCCGTAATCCGGAACGGGCGGGGCGCCGTCCGGTGCGGCCGCGGCGCTGCCCGGCCGGAGGCCGCCGATTCCGGCGGGATCCTCGTTCTCCGCCTTCGCGGTGCGGGACTTGACGGGCAGGTGGTGGGCCGCGACAGGCCGGTCCTCGTTGATGCGGCCCCAAACCGTGGTTGTGGCCGGCAATAAATAGAACATGACCACCATTTATCGGGCAATTCACCGTGAACTTCAGATATCGACACGTGGTCATATGTATGGGTATATGGCGCTGATGATATGTGGCTGTGCGGCGCTGACGGACGGAGCGGCTCCGGCCGCCCGAATATCGACGGGCCAGGACCTGCCGCGGGGCGGACGGCGTCCGGCGGTGCCGGGTCATGCGCTTTAGCGTCCTCGGCACGCTCGAGGTCCGCTCCGGTGACCACCGGCTGGTCCGGCTGGGCGCCGCCAAGCAGCGCACCCTGCTGGCGGTGCTGCTGCTGAACGTCAACCGGCCCGTCCCCGCCGACCGGCTGGTCGAGGCGCTGTGGCCGCAGCGGCCGCCCCGCACCGCCGCGGTCGCGCTGCGCACCTACGTGTCCGCGCTCCGGCATCGGGTGGCAGCTCGGCCGCGACGCGCTCGGCCTC
>NZ_JBSFPS010000445.1:0-4538 GCF_053588315.1 Streptosporangium sp. NPDC003464
CTGCGCCGAGGAGATCTGCTCGGGGGAGGGCCTGGACCGGGCCGACGTGCTCGACGTGCTGGCCCGGCTGGTGGACAAGTCCCTGGTGGTGGCCCCCCGACCGGCCACTCCCGCTGCACCCGCTCGTCTACCTGGACGACGGCGATGAGGTGACGGTCGGCAGACCCGACATCGACTCCTACGGCATCTTCCCCCCCGACGGCGCCGAGATCCTGCGCAGGCTGGAGGCCGGCGCCACGCCGCGCGACACGGCGGCGTGGTACCTGGGGGAGTACGGCGAGAGCGTCGACATGGACGACGTGATCGCGGCACTGGGCGAGCTCGAGTTCGTCAGGCAGGCGGGCACGGCGGAGACGGCGGAGACGGCCCCGGCCGAGACGGCCCCGGCCCCGGTGCGCTGGCGGCGGCTGGGCACGGCGCTCTTCTCTCCCCCGGCCTGGGTCGTCTACGGCGCGCTCGTCGGGTGGGCCCTGCTCGCCATGGCCCGGCGGCCCGACCTGGCGCCGAGCTACGAGCACGTCTTCTTCACCGACTACTACACGGTCGTCCAGGCCGCCCTGTTCGTCTTCGCCATCCCCCAGCTCCTGCTGCACGAGGCCTTCCACGCCCTGGCGGGGCGGCGGCTCGGGCTGCGCTCCACGCTGACGGTCGGGCGCAGGCTCTACTTCATCGTGCTGGAGACGTCGCTGCCCGGTCTGGTCGCCGTGCCGCGCCGCAGGAGATATCTGCCGATCCTCGCCGGGATGCTGGCCGACGTGCTCGTCATGGCCGTGCTCACCCTCGCCGCCGATCTCACCCGGGAGCCGGGCGGCGCCTTCTCCCTCGGCGGGAAGATCTGCCTGGCGATCGCCTTCGCGGTCCTGATCCGGATCGTCTGGCAGTTCTCCTTCTATCTCCGCACCGACCTCTACGTGCTCATCTCCACCGTCCTCGGCTGCGTCGACCTGCACGACACCGCCAAACAGCACCTGCGCAACCGGGTCAACCGGCTGCTGGGCCGTACCGGGCGGCTGGTCGACGAGTCGGACTGGCACGAGACCGACCGGCGGACCGCGCGATGGTACTCCTGGCTGATCGTCGTCGGCTACGCGGTGAGCATCGGCTCCTTCGCCCTGGCCGCCGTCCCGATCGCCTACCGGATGTTCGCGGGGGTGCTCGGGCGCTTCACCGGCGGCGGCGCGGCCGGCTGGGAGGAACTGCTGGACTCGGCTGTCTTCTCCGGGCTGGTCGTGCTCCAGGCCGTGATCATCACCTGGCTGATGATCCGTGACCGCCGGCGCAGGCGCGCGCGGCGGCGGCTCGCCCACGTCATCGCCTGAAGGGATTCACCATGGGCAACCACTACTGGCTCACCGGCGCCCGCCGCCGCGACCGTGACCGTGCCAGGCAGGGGCTCGACCTGCCGCCGACGCTGGCGGTGCTCGACGCGCACCGGCGGCTGCGCGGCCCCTACACCGCGGCCGGCGCGCTGATCCGGTCGATCGCCGCCGAAGCCCTGGCCCTCCGCCCCGAGCTGGGCCCGGCCCACAACATCGAGCTGCTGACCAGCACGCCGGAGCTCGCCGGCGTCGTGCCCCCGGCCTGGGCGACCCTGGAGTGGAGCGTCGGGGAGAAGGAGCGCACGCGTTTCTACTCCCGGCTGCACACACTGAACATCTCCAACGGTCTGGCCGAGTTCCTCCGCGACTATCTCGCCGCAGCCGGCGGCGGGCCGCGCACCCTGGTCCTGGAGAACATGCATCAGGCCGATCCGACCGACCAGGAGTTCGCCGCGGTGCTGCTGCGCCGGAGCGACCTCGGGGCGCTGACCGTCGTGGTCGGCACCGGCCCGGACCCGGTCGCCGACCCGCCGGGCGAGATCGCCGTCTCCCTGGCGCGGGTCCTGGCCACCCACGCCGAACCCGTCGACTGCCCCGCCACCACCGGCTCCCCGGCCGGGGACGCGCGCGACTACGTCGACAGCGACGGCACCAGCGACGAACCGGAGCTCCTGGCCGCCTACCGGCGGCTGGCGCCGGAGGAGCGCGCCCGCCTGCACGACGAGCGCGCGGCGCTGCTGGCCGGCCGGGGGGAGTTCTCCCTGCTGCTCGGCGCCGTCCCCTACCACGCCGAACACGGCGGCGACCCGCGCGGGGCGGGGCTGGCCGCCATGCGCCAGGCGCTCCAGCACTGCAAGGACATCGGCCTCTACCAGGCGGCCGTCGAGCTGGGACAGCGCGCCCGCGCGATCGTCGACCGGCCGACGCAGGAGGAGCTCTGGTGGTACTTCACCAACTCCACCAGTACCTGCATGGCCTCGCTCGGCCGGGCCGACGAGGCGGAGGCGATCTATGACGAGGCCCGGGGGGCGACCCAGGACCCGGTCGTGCACATGGACCTCGCCTACGGCACCGCGATGCTCTACGCCCGCCACTACCCCGAGGAGCGCCGGGACTACCAGCAGGCCAGGGCCTGGATGAATCTGTCGATCGCGATCGCGTCACTGCTGGGCGACCGGAAGGAGCGCGCCTTCCACTCGGTCTTCGCCAACAACGGGCTCGCCCTGGTCGAGGTGCGGCAGCAGAGCGCCGAGGTGGCCCTGCGGCTGCTGGAGGACGGGATGGCCAGGCTGGACCGGGAACTGGAGCCGGGCGAGCACGCCCTGCACCGGGCCGTACTGCGCTACAACCGCGCCCAGGTGTTCGGCATGACAGGCCGCCTGGAGGAGGCGCTGGCCGACTACGCCGCGGTCGTCGAGCTCGACCCGGACTTCCCCGAGCACCACTTCAACATCGGCAACATCCTGCGCCGCCTGGGCCGCGACGAGGAGGCGGTCGCCTCCTACGAACGCGCGCTGCGGCTGTCCCCGCCGTTCCCCGAGGCGTACTACAACCTCGCCGACGCCCGGCTCGAACTCGGTGACGTGCAGGGGGCGCTGGCCGACTTCCTCTACACCATCGAGCTGGACCCCGAGCACGTGGACGCCCACGTGAACCTGGCCGGCCTGCTGCACGGGCTGGACGACGGCGAGGCCGCCTGGCGGGTCACGGCCGCCGGGCTGGCCCTCGCCCCGGACAACGCCCACCTGCTCTGCCTCAAGGGGAAGCTGCTGGCCGAGCGGGGCGAGGCCGGCGCCGCCCGCACGGCCCTGTCGGCGGCGCTCCAGCGGGACCCCGGCCTGGCCGAGGCGTGGGCCGCCCGGGGTGAGCTGGCCTTCGAGGCCGGCGACCTGGCCGGCGCCGCCGGCGACCTGGACCGGGCGGTCGAGCTGGCCGGGACGCCCGCGATCCGGTTCAACCGGGCCGTGGTCTACCAGGAGGCGGCCCGCTACGCCGAGGCGGCCGCGGATTACGGGGCGGTGCTGACGGTGGTCGACGACGCTGAGGCACGGGAGCGGCTGGAAGCCTGCCTGAAGGCCGCCGCGATGTGAGACCGCCCGCCCCGGCGGGACCGCCCGCCCCGGCCGGACCGGAGCCCGCGAGTACGCGGTGTGACGGGGAACCGGGGCGGCGCGGCATGACGGGGGGCCGCGAGTACGTGGCGTGATGGGGGAACCGGGGCGGCATGACGGAGGCCGGGGCGGCGCGGCGTGACGGGGGCCGCGAGTACGCGGCGTGGCCGGGGGGGCCAGGGCGGCGCGGTGCCGCTCCGGGGGACCATCGCGGCCCGGGACGGTACGGCGTGACGGGGACGCTCCCGGGTGGTCAGGAGACTCTCTGCGAGGCCACCGGGGGATGTTCCGGCCCTCGGGTGAGAAGAACTGCCGGTCGAGGTGGTCGAGGGCGGGCCGGGCCGCCCCGAGGACGACGCACTCCTCACCGAGGACGGACAGCCTGATGTCCGGCATACGCCCGGCAGAGCGGCCCCAGCGCCCTGCGCAGCGGGTCGAGCAGAACGTCTCCGGACCGGGAGAAGCCGCCGTCGAGCGGGCCGACCTCGCCCGCGGCCCCGCTGAAGCGGTGGTGCAACACCCCGTTGATGACGAGCGCGGAGTCCGGCCGGCGGCCGGCGGCCGGCGTGCAGGTAGACCATGTCGCGGGTGTCGCGGGTGTCGCGGGCCACGCCGAGGCGCTGCTCGGCGAGCGCGGCGAGCTTGCTGTCGTCATCGCGTGCCGCGCGGAGCCTGCCGACCGCATGCCACGCGGAGCCTGCCGATCGCGTGCCGCGCGGAGCGTGCCACGCGGAGCTTGCCGTGCCCTCCGTGATCACGTAAGGAACCGCCGGCCCCACAGCGGTTCCATGACTTTTCGGCCCCTTATTTAAGGAGTCCGTCATAAGTATCGCGCCGCTCCCCTGAAGGCCGACAAACGAGCTGTTTCCCCAGATTTCGCCCAGACGGCGATCAAACTCCGATCTGCCGTACGGGACGGCTGGTCGGCTGTCACCCCCCGAGAAAAACTGAAGGAGAATGCGTGCGCCCCCTCTTCCGCCGCAGCACCTCACTGGCCGCGGGAATGGTGCTCGCGGCACTCGTCGCGGCCCAGCCGGGCATGGCACAGGCCCAGCCGCGTGAAGATCCCGTGGACGTCCAGCTGTTGTCCATCACCGACTTCCACGGC
>NZ_JBSFPS010000446.1:0-4519 GCF_053588315.1 Streptosporangium sp. NPDC003464
GAAGCCTCCTCCACCGAGACCACCGGCCGCAGCCTGTACGCCTCGGCCGCCGAGGCGTCACGTCTGGCCGGTTGGCGCGCCTACGACGCCGGCCAGACCGCGGCGGCCGAGCGGCACTTCAGCACCGCGGTCCGCGCATCGGCCAGCTCCGGCAACGACACCACCGGGGCCAGCGCCCTGGCGTTCTGGGCCAACCTCCGCTACTCGGGCGGTGACCCGCGCGGCGCCCCCGACCTCCTCAGCGGGGCCCTGGCTCCTACCCGGAAGATCACCTCTCCACGTGTGCTGGCCATGCTCCACGCGCGCCGGGCCCGTGCCCACTCCAAGGCCGGCGAGGCGACCGCGGCCTATCAGGCGGTCGATGCCGCGCTCGCCGCCTACGACCGCGCGGGCCCGGCCGTCGAGGACCTGCCCGCCATGTACTGGGTGACCGCCGGCGAGCTGCATCAGGTCGCGGCGAGTTCGGCGTTGTCGCTGGGCGAACCCCAGCGGGCGCTACGGCACTTCGACGCCGCCTTATCCCATCATGATCCGTACGACACGGAGAAAGAAGCCCGGGGCGCGGCGATCTATCTGGCGCGTCGGGCCGAGGCCCACCTGGCGCTCGGCGACGTCGACCGCTGGAAGGACAACCCCACGGGCAGAGCCGGACTGTAACCAGGCCCCCTGCTGCCTCCCAAATGTCCGGTACTCCTGCGCCGACGTCCCGTCCGTAACCGCCCCACCCAGCCTGCGTGCCATGCTCACCGCACTGGACCGCACCCCCCTGGTCGGTGACCATGATCGCGGATGGCTCATGTACGTGATAGCGGAATCCAGCTCATCATTCGTGATCACTAAATTGCGAATATTCGAAATTTAGTACATCCTGATGAAGGTTCACCGGGATAGATCAGATGGAGGGTGCTGTGAGTGAGTCTTTTGCCGCCGCGGTGCGAGATCGCGTCCGGCGGGCGGACGCGGCATTGGCGGCGGCACGTCTCAGTGGCGATACCGAGGAGGTGATGCTGGCCGAGGCGGAATGGGAGGAGGCGCGGCATACCGCCCGTAGGCATGGCGTCCCGGTCGGCTCGGCCGAGCCGGGTGAAGGGTCGGTCGCGTGATGTCGGTGCCGTTGTATGAGGCGAAGGCGGAGTTGTTTCGGCTGCTGGGTCATCCGGTGCGGATCCGGGTGTTGGAACTGTTGCAGGACGGACCGATGCCGGTGCGGGATCTGCTGGCCGCCATCGAGGTGGAGGCGACCGGACTGTCGCAGCATCTGGCCGTTTTGCGCCGTTCGGGCATGGTCAACGCTCATCGCGAGGGTTCCACCGTTGTCTACGCTCTGGCCGGCGGGAATGTGGCCGAACTGCTGCGCGCGGCCCGCACCCTGTTGACGCAGATGCTCACCGGGCAGCATGAGCTGCTGAGTGAACTGCAACAGGCGGAGACCAGCGCCTCGTGAACTCCTTTGTCTCCTCGAGCTGGTCCCGGGTGCGTTCAGTGCTGCCCGAACGCGGTGAGCTGGCCGTGATGGGCCGAGGTCCCCGCCGTGACCTGCTGGCCGGGCTGACGGTGGCGATCGTGGCCCTGCCGCTGGCGCTCGGGTTCGGCATCTCCTCCGGGATGGGTGCCGAGGCCGGCCTGGCCACCGCGGTCGTCGCGGGTGCGCTGGCCGCGCTGTTCGGCGGCTCGGGTCTGCAGGTCTCGGGGCCGACCGGAGCGATGACGGTGGTGCTGGTGCCGATCATGCACCAGCACGGCGCGTCCGGAGTGCTGACGGTCGGGGTGCTGGCCGGGCTGATGCTGATCGCTCTGGCTCTGGGCCGGGCGGGCAAGTACATGGCTCTGGTGCCAGCGCCGGTGGTGGAGGGCTTCACCATCGGTATCGCCTGCGTGATCGGCCTGCAGCAGGTGCCGGCTGCCCTGGGCGTGCCGACCTCCGCCGGCGACAAGGTCGTCGCCGTGGCCTGGCAGGCCGTTCAAGACTTCGCCGCCCGCCCCGGTTGGTGGGCGCCCGCCGTCGCGCTGGCAGTGGCCGTGCTGATGCTGGCGGGGGCGCGCTGGCGGCCCACCGTTCCGTTCTCCCTACTCGCCGTGGCTGCGGCCACCCTGGCCGCCGAAGTGGCCGGCCTGCCGCTGACCCGGATCGGCCAGCTCCCCGCCGGGTTGCCCGCCCCGTCATTGGCCTTCTTCGATGCGAGCGCGCTGAGCTCGCTGCTCGCCCCCGCGGTCGCGGTCGCCGCCCTCGCAGCACTGGAGTCGCTGCTGTCGGCCGCCGTGGCCGACGGCATGAGCGTCAACCACCGCCACAACCCGGATCGCGAACTGTTCGGCCAAGGTCTGGCCAACCTCCTCGCCCCGCTGTTCGGCGGCGTCCCGGCCACCGGTGCCATCGCCCGCACCGCGGTCAACGTCCGCTCCGGCGCCCACTCCCGGTTGGCCGCACTCGCCCACGCGGGCATCCTGGCCGTGATCGTCTATCTGGCCGCCGACCTGGTCGCCCGCATCCCGCTGGCCGCGCTGGCCGGCGTGCTGCTGGCCACATCGGTGCGCATGGTCGAGGTCGGCTCGGTCAAGGCCATGATCGGTTCCACCCGCAGCGACGCGCTCGTGCTGGCGCTGACCGCCGTCGCCACCGTGGCCCTCGACCTGGTCGCCGCGGTCATCCTCGGCCTGATCGTCGCCGGCGCACTGGCTTTGCGCGCCATCGCCCATAACGTCCGCCTGGACGTGACGCCGCTGCGCCCGGACCTATCAGGCGACCACACCGAGCAAGAGCACGCCCTGCTCGCCGAGCACATCGTCGCCTACCGCCTGGACGGTCCTCTGTTCTTCGCCGCCGCCCACCGTTTCCTGCTGGAACTGTCGGAAGTGGCCGACGTCTCAGCGGTCATCTTGCGCATGTCCCGGGTCACCACCCTCGACGCCAGCGGCGCGCTCGTCCTGGGTGATGCGATCACCCGGCTCGAGCGTCGTGGCATCACCGTCTATATCTCCGGCATCCGTGACGGTCACCACCAGGCCCTGCAGGCGCTCGGCGTCATTGCGCGCCTCGATGAGGCCGGGCGCGTCCTGGCCACCACTCCGCAGGCCATCGCCGCCGCCCGTGATCACCTGCGCCAGGTGGGGCTCCTGCCCGTCGACAGCCACGCCCCGGCCGGCGCCGGCGACCACGGTGACGGCCGTACTCGGGGGCGGGTGCGGCGCCCCCTCTGAAGGAGGGGGGCATCCCGAGGTTCGAGAGCCGCTGAGCTTCTCGGGGCTGCCTGCGAAAGCGCTGATTGCGCTTACGCGGGCGGCTGCTAACGTCCGGACGCATGGGCGACAGCGTGTACGTGGGCAACGCGGGCAAGGATGCGGCGCTGGACCGGGGGTGGCTCCTCGGGCACTTCAAGGACACCGATGATCCTCGCCACAGCGAGGCCGTAGAGATCAAATGGGGCCTCCACCCGCGTGGCGACGAACGACTGCAATGGGTGAGAGGTGAGGAACGAACGGCGCTCCTGGTGCTCATCAGCGGTCGCTTCCGTGTCGAACTCCCCGGCCGCAGTGTTCTCCTGCAAGAGCAGGGTGATTTCGTCGTGTGGGGTCACGGCGTCGACCACTCCTGGTTCGCGGAAGAAGAGTCGGTGGTGCTGACGGTTCGGTGGCCGTCCGTACCCGGCTACGCAGTGACACAACACGATGAGGCTCGGTCGCCTGGAGTCGCCCCGGTTCAGTAGACACATCAGGGCTTTCGACCACGCGGCAGCACGACCATCTTCCCGGTTGCTCTTGAAAGTCTGCCGTTGATCGGATCCGGCGAGGCTGAGCGGCCTGTTGGCAAATTCGCCACGACTGGTTGCTGACCGGCCGGTAGCAGAGCAGCCGTATCGGCCTCGGAGAAAGAGGCAGTCATGACAGAGCAGGGAGGCGGCCTATCCCCCTCGATACCAGCGCCGGCCGTACTACCTTCAGCGAGATGGACACCCGCTCGCCCCGGACCGGCTGCATGCCCTGGTTCCGGGCGGCCCGTACTGGGGTATCCGCGCTGAGCACCCCCATGATCTGAGCGGGAACACCCCATCGGCAACCACGGCGTCGGCGACTTCGAGGAGTATCCATGACCCACCCGCGTGACCAGATCACCCAGCTCCTCAACGATGGGGTGCGCGAGCGGGTCTTCCCCGGCGCGGTATGGGCCATCGGCGACGCCACCAGCACGCTCCTGTCGGGAACCTGCGGCCTGGCCGACCCCACCGACCCCGCCTCCGCGATGCGGCCCGACACCCTGTTCGACGTCGCGAGCCTCACCAAGATCCTCGCCGTCTGGGCCTGCATCGGCTCCCTCTGGGAAGCCGGCGCGCTGCCGCTGGATGACCCGCTCGCCACCTTCTGGCCAAAGGTCGCCGGCCATCCGCTCGGCCACGCCACCGCCCGGCATCTGCTCACCCACACCGCCGGCATGCCGCTGCGTGCCAACCTCAAGCACCTGTACGGTACCGACCCCCGGGCCGTCCGCGACGGTGTCCTGCGCGAGGAGCTGCATCGCCCGATC
>NZ_JBSFPS010000447.1:0-4358 GCF_053588315.1 Streptosporangium sp. NPDC003464
GACGGCGGCGCCGAAGCCGAGCTGCCCGCCGCGCAGGGCGGTGCTGTAGACGTAGAAGGGCAGGATCTCCGACCGGCCCTCGGGTCCGCCCGCGGTGATGAGGAACGGGGTGAAGTCGTTGAAGGTCCACAGGCTGGTCAGCAGCACGTTGGTGAGCACGTGTCCCTTGATCCGGGGCAGGACCACGTCGCGCAGCTGCTGGAAGGTCGACGCCCCGGCCAGGCGGGCGGTCTCCAGGTGGGACGGGGGCACGTTCTCCAGCGCCGCCGCGTAGAGCATCATCGAGAAGGCGGTGCCCCGCCAGGTGTTGAACACGATGATCGACAGCATCGGGTGGTCGAGCAGCCAGGCCGCGCCGGGGGTGCCGAGCAGGGCGTTGAGCGTGCCGCCGTCCCGGTCCAGCAGGGCGATCCACAGGAACGCCACCACCGATCCCGGCAGGATCCACGACAGCAGCACCAGCCCCTCGACGAGCCGCCGCACGGGCCCGCGCCGGTCGCGCATGATCCACGCGAGGGCGAACCCCAGCCCCGCCTGCCCGATGATCGCCGACCCCAGCACGTACTGCACGGTCAGCTGGAGCGAGTTCCGGAACCGCCCGTCGCCGAGGGCCGTGACGTAGTTGTCGGCCCCCACCAGCCGGGGCTCCGCCGCCGCCAGGCCGGTCAGCCGGTAGTCCGTGAGCCCGAGATAGATCGTCCAGACAGCCGGGAACATCAGGAAAACCCCGATGAGCACGAGCGCGGGCAGCACGAACCCGACCGCCCGCGCCCGGCCCAGCCCCGCCGCGTCGGTGCTCATCGCGACGCTGCGCGTCGCGGCTCGGGTGCTGATAACCGGTGGCTTCCCTCGTCGCTCATCCGCTGTGTTGCCTGCGACGCTGCGCGTCGCGGCTCGGGTGCTGATAACCGGTGGCTTCCCTCGTCGCTCATCCGCTGCGCTCCTTCGCTCCTCGGTCCAGCCACCGGCGCACCCTCGCGGGCTCCTTCGCTCCTCGGTACGGCCTTGGGGTCAGTCGGCGAGGTTGCCGGAGCCACCGACCAGTCCTTCCACTTTGGCCCGGTAGGCGGTGGCGGCCTGCTCGGCGGTCCGGCCGGCGACGACGTCCGCCGTCGCCTCCTGCAGGGCGGCCGACACCTGGGGGTAGACGGCCAGGCCGGGGCGGTAGGCGGTGATCGGCAGGACCTCCTCGGAGATGAACTTCAGCATCGGGTCGGCGGCGAGGACGTCGGCGTTGACGTCGGAGCGGGAGGTGACGCGGGCGGCCCCGGCGAGCTCGGCCTTGACCGCCTCGGCCGAGTGCATGAACGACAGCAGCTCCCACGCCTGCCGGGGGTTCCTGGAGAAGGGGTTCAGCACCCGTACGGCCCCGCCGGACATGCTGACGAAGTCCTGGCCGCGGATCCCGGCGCCGGGCCGCATGGCGGGGATCTTGGCGTAGCCCACCACCCGGTCGCGGTCGGCCATCGGGGCCACGCCCACCTTGGGGTCGATCACCGCCCGCCAGAAGTAGTCCCCCTCGGCGAGGATGCCGATCCTGCCGTCGGCGAACTCGGCGAAGGACTTGTCACGGCCCTTGGCCTCCTGCTGGAGCTTCGGGTCGCCCAGCCCGCCCGCGTAGATCTGCCGGTAGAACCCCAGCACGTCCTTGACCGCCTGGGAGGAGCCGGCCCACTTGCCGCCGGCGTAGATCTCCGCGCCGGCGCCGGCCAGCAGGGGCAGCGCGCCCTGCATCGCGGTCGCCTCGCCCATCGCGGTGCCCGCGTTGAGCTGGATCGGCGTCACGCCGGGGATCTTCTTCAGCGCGGCCCCCGCGTCGAGGATCTCCTGCCAGCTGCCCGGCTGCCACCGCTCCGGCAGGCCGGCCTTCCGGAACAGCTCCCTGTTGTAGTAGAGGACCCGCCCGTCGGTCCCCTGGGGCAGCCCGTACTTCTTGCCGTCGAAGATGCCCAGCCCCTGCACGGCCTGGGGGATCTGCCTCCACCCCTCCCACGTCTCCACGGCCGCCCCGCCCACCTCGGCGAGCGGCTTGACGTATCCGGCCTGGGCGAACTCGCCCACCCAGATCCCGTCGAGGTCGATCACGTCGGCGCCGGTCCTCGACTTCAGATCCAGCGCGACCTTCGTCTTGTACTGCTCGTCGTCCACGCCGTTCGGCTGGAACAGGACGCGGACCTCGTGCCCGGCGGTCTTCTGCGCGGCCTCGAACCGGGGGATGACCCACTGCTTGATCCAGTCGGCGCCGGCCGCGTTCTTGCCGCCGGAGATGGAGTTGGCGGTGATGGTCAGGGTGGTGCCGCCTTCCCCGGCGGGGGCGCCGGAGCCGCAGGCGGGCAGCGTGAGGACGGCGGCGGTAAGTGTCGCAATCAGGACCGGTCGGCGGAAGAGTCTCACGGTGACCTCTTCTTGGGGGTTAGGCATGTCACGACAACTCGACAATTACACGGGCTTACCCGGGCGTAAAGATTCAAAGATCCGATCGGAGGTGGTTCGCGCTGAGCTGATCCAGGGAAGTGCAAGCAGCACGGCAAGATGAGTAAGGTCGGGCCTTAAAGGACCGCACCTTTGGAGGGAGTCGCGTGGGATCGCACAGGGACCTGCCCGCCGGCATGGTGAATCACATCTTCACGAACAGCGGCATTTCCTCGTTCACCGAGTTCGTCGGCTCCTACGCGCCGGACTTGTTGCCCGGCCGGAACGAGGCCCTGGCCGCGCCGGTCGGCGACCGGATTCCCCATGCCACCACGATCGTCGCGGCGACCTGCGCGGGCGGTGTGGTGATGGCCGGTGACCGCCGGGCGACCTCGGGCAACATCATCTCCCAGCGGGACATGGAGAAGGTGTTCCGGACCGACGACTACTCGTGCATGGGCATCGCCGGGGCGGCGAGCACCGGCATCGAGATGGCCCGGCTCTACCGGGTCGAGCTTGAGCACTACGAGAAGATGGAGGGCCGCACGCTCTCGGTGGCGGGCAAGGCCAACCGGCTCGCCACCATGATCCGCGGCAACCTCGGCATGGCGATGCAGGGACTGGTCGTGGTGCCGCTGTTCGCCGCCTACGACCCCGAGATCGACGGCGGCCGGATCTTCGGCTACGACGTCGGAGGCGGCCCCTACGAACAGCAGCAATACCATTCGATCGGCTCCGGCTCGATCTTCGCGCGCGGCGCCCTGAAGAAGCTCTACCGGGAGAACGCCTCGCCGGAGGACACCGTGCTGGCGCTCATCCACTCGCTCTACGACGCCGCCGACGACGACTCGGCGACCGGCGGCCCCGACGTCACCCGCAAGATCTGGCCCGTCGTCGCGCTGATCACCGCCGACGGCTTCCGCCGCCTGTCCGACGACGAGGTGGCCGGATACGTCCAGACCGTCATCGACGAGCGGATGAGCTCCCCCGACGGCCCCGCCGCCCCGCTGCGCTAACACGAGAGGAACACCCCAGGTGTCCATGCCTTTTGGATATGTCTCGCCCGAGCAGCAGATGCGGGACAAGGCGGACTACGCGCGCAAGGGGATTGCGCGGGGCCGTAGCGTCGTCGTTCTGCAGTACGAGCACGGCATCTTGTTCGTCGCCCCCAACCCCTCGCGTGCCCTGCACAAGATCAGTGAGATCTACGACAGGATCGGGTTCGCCGCGGTCGGTCGCTACAACGAGTTCGAGGCGCTGCGGCTCGGCGGCATCCGCTACGCCGACATCAACGGCTACAACTACGCCCGCGACGACGTCACCGCGCGGGGCCTGGCCAACCTCTACGCGCAGAACCTCGGCCAGATCTTCACCGAGTCGATGAAGCCCTTCGAGGTCGAGATCGTGGTCGCCGAGGTCGGCGACTCCTCCGACGAGGACCACATCTACCGCCTCACCTTCGACGGCTCGGTCTTCGACGAGACCGGCCTGGTGGCGATGGGCGGCCAGGCCGAGGCGGTCGCGGGCCGGCTCAAGGAGCGCTACCGCGACGGCCTGCCGCTGGCCGAGGCGCTGGAGGCGGCGCTGTTCGCGCTGACCGAACCGGGTGGCGAACGCTCCCCGGCGAGCCAGCTCGAGGTCGCGGTGCTCGACCGCAACCGGCCGCACCGCAAGTTCCTGCGGCTCACCGGCCCGAGGCTGGAGCGGCTGCTGGCCGAGGGGGCCGGGGCGGCCGCGCCGGCTCCCGAGCCCGGGGCGGCCGATGCTCCGCCCACCGCCCCCGAGGGGGAGATCGACACCGGCTCGGGCGGCTGACCACGCGACGGCGAGCGCCGCGCCCCCGCGCGGGGGCGCGGCTCGGTATCCACCAGCCCGACTACACACTCGGCGCCGTCATCGCTGTCGCCCACCTGGCCAGCATCCACTCCTGCGAAGGCCGGTGCTCG
>NZ_JBSFPS010000448.1:0-4343 GCF_053588315.1 Streptosporangium sp. NPDC003464
GTTCAACCTCGCCTACGACCTCACCCTGGGGGTTCGTCGTTGAAGTGGGTCTACCTGACGCTGGGGCTGCTGGCCTTCGGCGTCGCGGTCGAGTCGTTCTTGCCGCTGTTCGGCCAGCGGCTGGCCGGGCTGCCACCCGTCGCGGCGGGGTTCTTCGCCGCGGCCATCTCGCTCGGCTGGTCGCTCACCCAGATCGGCAGTTCGTCGGTGACAGGGCAGCGTGCGGTGCGCCGGCTGCGCGTGCTCGGCCCGGTGCTGCTGGCGCTCGGCCTCGTCGTCCAGGGGCTGTTGCAGCGCGAGGACACGCCGATCTGGCTGGTGCTGGTCTGGGTGCCGGTGTTGTTCGTCGCCGGGGCGGGAATCGGCCTGGCCTACCCGCACCTGTCCGTGGCCGCGATGTCCAGCACCTCCGATCCGGAGGAGGGCGGACGGGCGGCCGCGGCGATCGCCACCGTGACGAGCCTGGCGATCGCGTTCGGCACGGCGGTGGCCGGGGTCCTGATCAATCTGGGCGGGTCGATGCTCGACGCGGCACGGTACGTGCTGTTCGGGCTCGCGATCATCTGCGCGGTCGGCGCCCTCACCGCACAAGCCGCCAGTCGCACGGATCGGAAGGAGCCCGCCGATCAAGCCCCGCCTCACCGAGGCTCGTGACCCGATGCCCGGCTCAGGACCTCGATCCCCTGTTCAGCGCATGCCCGACATCATCGCCGACCGCAATTCGAAACAAGGAGATCCCATGGCTGACGACCTGTCAGAGCCCCAGCTGTTCCCGATGGCCCGTGCGGCGCGGTGTCCGTTCGATCCGGCACCGGAGCTGGGCCGCCGGATCAGGGAAGCGCCGGTTTCACGCGTGAGATTGTGGGACGGCAGCACCCCCTGGATGGTCACCCGCTACGCGGACGCCCGCGCGGTGCTCGCCGATCCGCGCGTCAGCGTCGACGTCGCAGAACCCGGCTTCCCGCACACCAACGCGGTGAGCAAGGCCCGCGACGCGCAGATGAAGACGCTGATGCAGATGGACGCGCCGGAGCACATCGCGCAGCGGCGGCTCATGACCGCGGACTTCACGATCAAAAAAATGGAAGCGCTGCGGCCCAGGATCCAGCAGATCGTCGATGACCTCATCGATGAGATGCTCGCCGGCCCGAACCCGGCCGACCTGGTGGAGGCGATCGCGCTACCGGTTCCCACGCTGGTGATCTGCGAACTGCTGGGGGTGCCCTACGACGACCGCGCCTTCTTCCAGCGCGTGGCGGGCGCGCTGGTCATGGACGAGGGCGACCCCGCACAGGCCATGGCCGCCAGCGAGGAACTGAACGTCTACCTGGACGCCCTGGTGGACAGCAAGAACGCCGAACCGGGCGACGACGTCCTCAGCAGGCTGGCCGTCGAACAGTATCGCAGCGGCGCGATGACCCGGCGGGAGATCTCCACGATGGGTCAGCTCCTGCTGGTGGCCGGGCACGACACCACCGCGAGCATGATCGCGCTGGGTACGGCCGCGCTGCTGGCACACCCGGAGCAGCTGGCAGCGGTGCGCGACGGGGATCCGGCGCTGGCGGCGAGCGCCGTCGAAGAACTCCTGCGCTATCTGTCCATCACCCACACCGAGGCCCGCCGCGTCGCGCGGGAGGACCTCGAGATCGGCGGCCGGCTGATCCGCAAAGGGGAAGGCATCATCGTGGTGAAAAGCATCGCCAACCGCGACCCGTCGGCCTTCCCCGCCCCCGACACTCTCGACGTCCGCCGCAAGGCCCGCCACCACGTCGCCTTCGGTTACGGCGCCCACCAGTGCCTGGGCCAGTCACTGGCCCGAGTGGAACTGCAGGTCGTCTACGGCACCCTCTACCGGCGTATCCCGACGCTGGCCCCGGCCGTGCCGCTGGAACAACTGACTTTCAAACACCACGCCGTCTTCTACGGCGTCCGCGAACTGCCCGTCACCTGGTAAATCTCCGAAGGAGAAAGTGGATGAAGATCACCGTCGATCAAGACGCCTGCATCGGCTCGGGGCAGTGCGTCCTCATCGCCCCCGACATGTTCGGCCAGCGCGACGAAGACGGCATCGTCACGCTCCTTCACGACAGCCCGGGACCGGGACTGCGGGAGGACGTCCGTGAGGCCGCCCGCATCTGCCCGGCCCTGGCGATCCAGCTGACCACGTCGTGAACCAGCTTTCTCGCATCTGGTCGTAGGAGCTTCGGTGGCCGGTCCGACCGCCACCGAGGCCCCGCGCCGCAACGGGTTCACCGGTTCATCGACCCTGGTCGGCGGCGAGGAGATGCTCTCGGCAGAGTGGGCAGCGGCCGTCCCGCTCGGCGAGCAGGCGTAGGTCCGAGCTGTCCAGCGGCGGTGTGACCTTTTTCCGTCTCCTGGCCCAGTGGTCGATCGAGCGGCGCCGGGTCCGTCCAGCGCAGGTGACCGCGGCGACGTTCACAGCGGTAGCCGTCCCGTCTCCGGGCGGCGACCGAGCCGGAGATCCCTGGAGAGGTGAGGCATGGCGGGTGTTCCGCGGCTGGGCCAGGCGATGTCGTCAACGGCGAGGAACGGCTCGCCGGCCACGGTCGCGGGGGTCGCCCCGGTGAACGCCATGACGTCCCGATGCAGGTGGGACTGGTCGGCGTAGCCGGCGTCCGCCGCGACCCGGGCCGCGCCTTCACCCGCGACCAGGCGGTGGGCGGCATGGTCGAAGCGGACCAGCTTCACGGCGCGCTTGGGCGGCAGGCCGAGCTGCGAGCGGAACCGGGACCACAGCCGCTTACGGCTCCACCCGACCTCGGCCGCGAGTCCGTCGACCCGGGCCAGACCACGGCTGCCGACGATCCGGCGCCAGGCCCAGGCCACCTCCGGCTCCACCGGCGGCCCCGCCCCATGCCGGTGGGCAAGCAGCGCGTCCACCAACGCGAAACGATCCTGCCACGACGAGACATCACCCAGTTGCTCACGGATCCGGGACGCCTCCCGGCCCCACAGGTCCTCGAGGGCCACCACGGCGCCGTCGAGGTCGGCGGGGGAGACGCCCAGAACCGCGCGTGCGATCACCGGGGACAGGCGCACCTGCACGCACTCGACGTTCTCACCCCGCGCCCGGACCGCGCCTCCGGACCCGAGCCCGGGCCCGGCGACGACACTTCCCCGCTGCTGCCGCCCGGCGGCATCGTCCAGGACAGGCGTACCGGCGCCGAACTCCAGAAGCAGCGTCACGGCCGGGTGCGGGACCATCCGGAGCGCGTCCAGGTCACGGACCCGGAACCCGGCCATGGTGACACCGGCCACCCGGCTGGGCCGCCGCGGGCACGCGACGTCCCACACAACCGCATCATGCACGAACGTCCGCACCGTCCCATGCTAGCGAGCCGACGGAGGGGAACATTTGTCCAATCCGCCGGCGCGTACCGGCGGCGACAGTGGGCTCATGACTGTTTCTGACGGCGGACCGCACATGAACGGCGGCACCGAGGCCACCGAGAGTTCGATCTTGCCCATGGACGACGGCGACATCTACGTGTGCCAGGACGGCCCCCGCGACGCCCCCGCACTCCTGCTCGTCCACGGGTCCGCATCCTCGACCCGATCGTGGGACCCGATGGTTCCGCTGCTGACCGGATCTCACCGCGTCATCCGGATCGACCTGCTCGGGCACGGCCGGTCGGCCAAACCGGCCGACCGCAGCTACGCGCTCCCGGACCAGGCACGCAGGGTCGGCGCGGTCCTGGACCGGCTCGGCGTCGAGCACGCCGTAGTCGTCGGCCATTCCAGCGGCGGCGCGGTCGCCACCGCCCTCGCCGAACAGCGCCACGACCTGGTGACCGCGCTCGCGTTCATCAACACCGGCCCCAGCCTGGACGCCTTCATCGCACCGGAGTCCGCCGTGTTCGGACCGTCGCAGTGGCCGCCGACCGACGAGCAGCTCCGCCGGTTCGCGAGCACCGGTTTCAGCCGCGCGGGCTACCAGATCCCACAGGAGCTCCTGGACGAGGTGCGCGCCATGACCTACCACACGCTCACCATGACGATGCAGGCCACCCGCCACTACATGGAGCAGCAGACGCTCCCGGACCGGCTGACGGTCCTGGGCAAGCCACTACTGGTGATCTTCGGCGAGGACGACCGCAGGTGGCGATCCTCATCCGCCTCCGACTACCGCGCTGTCCCGGGCGCGAAGGTCGAGTTGCTGCCCGGACTCGGGCACTCGCCCCTGCTCGAGGATCCGCCGCGGACCGCCACCCTCCTGCTGGCCTTCACCGCGAGCCACGCCGTACGGGTGGGCTGAATGACAAGAAGGAGGGATACCATGCGGATTCTCGTCTCCGGCGCCAGCGTCGCCGGTCCGGTGCTGG
>NZ_JBSFPS010000449.1:0-4301 GCF_053588315.1 Streptosporangium sp. NPDC003464
CATCGGGGAGCGTTTCGCGGCCGAGCGGCCCCTCGACGGGCTGCGGATCGCCGCCTGCCTGCACGTGACCGCCGAGACCGCGGTGCTCATGGGCGCGCTGAAGGCGGGCGGGGCCGAGATCGCGCTGGCCGCCTCGAACCCGCTGTCCACGCAGGACGACGTCGCCGCCGCGCTGGGCGACTACGGCGTCGGCGTGCACGCGCGGGCCGGGGTCACCCGGGAGGTCTACTACCGCCACATCCACCAGGCGCTGGACATCCGTCCGGACATCGTCCTCGACGACGGCTGCGACCTGGTCAACATCCTGCACACCGAGCGGACCGAGCTGCTGGAGACGGTCACCGGGGGCTGCGAGGAGACCACGACCGGGATCATCCGGCTCCGGCAGATGGCGGCCGAGCAGGCGCTGAGGTTCCCGGTCGTGGCGGTCAACGACACCCGGACCAAGCGGATGTTCGACAACCGGTACGGCACCGGCCAGTCCACCATCGACGGCATCACGCGCGCCACCAACACCCTGCTGGCGGGCAAGACCGTGGTGGTCGCCGGGTTCGGCTACTGCGGCCGGGGCGTCGCCGAGCGGGCGAGGGGCCTGGGCGCCCGGGTGGTGGTCACCGAGATCGACCCGGTCAAGGCCCTGGACGCCTCGCTGCAGGGCTACGACGTGCAGCCGATGGCCCGCGCCGCCCGGACCGGAGACGTGTTCGTCACGGTCACCGGCAACCGCGACGTGATCAGGGGCGAGCACCTGACGGTGATGAAGGACGGCGCGATCCTGGCCAACGCCGGCCATTTCGACGTCGAGATCGACGTCCGGGCCCTGGACGAGCTGGCCCAGGCCGTGCATCACGGGGTCCGTCCGAACACCGACGAATACGTCCTCGCCGACGGCCGCAGGCTCCTGCTGCTCGCCGAGGGCCGGCTGGTGAACCTGACGGCCGCCGAGGGCCACCCGGCCGCCGTCATGGACATGTCCTTCTCCGCGCAGGCGCTCGCGGTCGCCTGGCTGGCCCGTGAGCGGGTACGGCTGGCGCCCGGCGTCTACGACGTGCCGCAGGAGGTCGACGTCGAGGTGGCGCGGCTCAAGCTGGCCGCCGCCGGGATCGAGGTGGACGCCCTGACCTCCGAGCAGGAGAAGTATCTCCACTCCTGGCGGCTCGGTTCCTAGCGTCACCCGGGGCGGGGCCGGCCGGCGGCTTGCCCGCACCCCTCACGGGGCCGGAGCGTCACCCGGGGCCCGGGACTGTTCCAGGGATCAGCCGTATGCCCGGCTCAGACCCCTTCACGGGGCCGGGGGAGGCTTGCCCGCACCCCTTCACGGGACCGGGCGTCACCCGGGGCCCGGGTTCAGCGCCCGGCCTGCATCTCCAGCATCCTGCGGATCTCCGCGTTCTGGGTGGCGGCGACATCGTTGGCCAGCTCCTCGACCTTGATGTGCGAGCCGTCGGTCAGCACCTGCTCGGACATCGTGATCGCCCCCTGGTGATGGGCGATCATCAGCGTGAGGAAGAGCCGGTCGAAGTCCTTGCCCGAGGCGTTCTTGAGGGCCTCCATCTGCTCGGGCGTGGCCATGCCCGGCATGCCGGTGTGGTCGGCGTGGTGACCGGGCGCCTGCAGACCCTGCTGCTGCAGCCAGGACGTCATGTATTGGATCTCCGGCCCCTGGGCGTCCTTGATGCGCGAGGCGAGGCCCTTGAGCTTGGCGGAGTCGGCCCGTGACGGGGCCAGGACCGCCATGTCGATCGCCTGCCGGTGGTGGGCGATCATGTCCTTCATGTATTTCACGTCCGCCGCGTTGGCGGTGGGCGAGGGCACGGCGGTGGCCGCCTCGCTCGGGCTGATCGTCCGGGCCGGCTCGCCGGGCCTGCCGGGCGCGATGACCGGCGCGGTCGACTGGGCGGAGGGCGGCGGCGGAGGGTCGGCGCTGCACGCGGTGAGGGACAGAGCGGCGGCGACCGCGACAACGAGCGCGACGCGCACCCGACCTCCCTTTCCAAGCTGCATGTGACGAGAGACCCTAATCTTCGCGGGCCAGGCGAGTAAAGACATCAGGTCGCAAAAACTTGCTGACACAGTGACACCTTGCCTGATCGACCGCTCAGGATGAACGATCTAGTCACTTATGTGCCCTTTATGGTGCATATGGCAAGGAGGTTTCCCAGTGTTCACCCCCCGCAGGAAGGGCCTGTCGGGCCGCTTCCTGGTAGTAGCCGGAGTCGCGGCGGCGATGGTGCTGTCCGCGGTGCCCGCCCAGGCGGCCGACATCCCGGCACCCGGTGAGATCGTCATGAGCCCGAACGTCGAGCATGTGACCAACATCCCCAAGCCGGCCACGCTCACTGACATCCACACCGACATGGCCTTCCAGGGCGACTACGCCTATGTCGGCAACTACAGCGGTTTCTCGATCTACGACGTCCGCAAGCCGAAGCGGACCTCCCTGGTCAGCTCGGTGGTCTGCCCCGGCGGGCAGATGGACATGGCCGTCTACGGGAACCTGCTCTTCGGCGCCGTCGACTCCTCCCGCAACAACGACTCCTGCAGCAGCACCTCGCAGAGCGCGTCGGTCAAGGAGTCGTGGGAGGGCATCCGGATCTTCGACATCAGTGACAAGAAGAATCCGAAGTACGTCAAGGCGGTGGAGACCAACTGTGGTTCCCACACCCTGACCCTCCTGCCGGGCAAGGGGCGCGACCGGGACAACGTCTACGTCTACATCTCCTCCTACAGCCCGTCGGCGAGTTTCCCCGACTGCCAGCCGCCGCACGACAAGATCTCGATCGTCAAGGTGCCGCTGCGCGACCCGGCGGCGGCGGCGGTCGTCGCCACCCCGAACCTGTTCCCCGACGGCGGCAACCCCGGTGAGCCGACCCAGCAGTACCCCTACCGCACGTCGGCGACCACCGGCTGCCACGACATCACGGTCTTCCCGGAGAAGAACATGGCCGCCGGCGCCTGCATGGGCGAGGGCATCCTGATGGACGTCTCCGACCCGGTGAACCCGAAGGTCACCGCGACCGCCCGGGACGACGAGAACTTCGCGTTCTGGCACTCGGCGACGTTCAACAACGCCGGTACCAAGGTCGTCTTCACCGACGAGCTCGGCGGCGGCAGCGCGGCCACCTGCAACGAGGCGATCGGCCCGAACCGCGGCGCCAACGCCTACTACGACATCGAGGACGGCCGGCTCGTCTTCAAGGGCTACTTCAAGATCTCGCGCCACCAGGCCGACAGCGAGAACTGCGTCGCGCACAACGGCTCGCTGATCCCGGTCAAGGGCAAGGACATCATGGTCCAGGCCTGGTACCAGGGCGGCATCTCGGTGGTGGACTTCACCGACTCCACCAACCCGCAGGAGATCGCCTTCTTCGAGCGCGGCCCCGACAGCACCGCCCCCGCGCTGAGCGGTGGATTCTGGTCCGCGTACTACTACAACGGCTACATCTACGGCAGCGACTTCAACCTGGGGCTCGACGTCCTCAAGATCAATGACCCGCGTACGAACAAGGCGAACGGCGTCAAGGTCGACATCCTGAACGCGCAGACCCAGGCTTCCTACCGGGAGTACGGCCACAGCGACCACGGCGACGACTGATCACCTCTGGGCGGTGGGGGCCGCGGTCCCCACCACCCGCACCGGGCTCGCCCGCGCCGGGCGGGCCCGGTGGCTGTTCACGGGTCCCGGTGACCCGCTATACGTAGAGTGAGGCGTCAAACCAGATCCTTATCCTTACAAGCTGACATCTGGTTTATTTGCCGGTTAAGAAGGACAATTTCGTCGGTTCTCTGCACTTTACGTCTCCCCACAATGGAGGTACCGGGTGCTCGCTCTCCGTGGAATCGGCCGGACGTCAGCCGTGGTGGCCACCGCCGCCGCGCTGCTGATGCCGGCGGTGTCCGCCCAGGCCGCCGACATCCCGCCGGTCGGCGAGGTCGTCACCAGCCCGAACGTGTCACATGTGGCCAACGTCCCCAAGCCCGCCGGGCTGGAGACCACCATCAACACCGACATCGCCTTCCAGGGCGACTACGCCTACGTCGGCAACTACGGTGGTTTCTCGATCTACGACATCAGCCGCCCGGAGCGGACCAGGGTCGTCAGCAGCGTCGTGTGTCCCGGCTCCCAGATGGACGTGTCGGTCTACGGCGACCTGCTCTTCACCGCCGTCGACAACTCCCGCAGCGACGACTCCTGCAACAGTGTCGCGCAGAGCGCGTCGGTCAAGGAGTCGTGGGAGGGCATCCGGATCTTCGACATCAGTGACAAGAAGAATCCGAAGTACGTCAAGGCGGTGGAGACC
>NZ_JBSFPS010000450.1:0-4281 GCF_053588315.1 Streptosporangium sp. NPDC003464
GTCCACCAGGTGCCCGACGTCGGTGATGTTGCGGCAGACGACCACCCGCACCCGCTGCCGTTGCAGCACTCGCAGACGGTGGAGAAGGCCTCCAGGAGGCCCTGTCCGACCCGCTTACGCGTCATCTGCACCAGACCCAGGGAGGTGACCTCGGCGACCTGGTGCTTGGTCCGGTCACGGGCCAGGCACTCCAGCAGCCGCCGCAGCACCAGATCGCGGTTGTTCTCCAGCACCATGTCGATGAAGTCGATGACGATGATGCCGCCGATGTCCCGCAGCCTGAGCTGGCGGACGATCTCCTCGGCCGCCTCCAGGTTGTTGCGGGTGACGGTCTCCTCGAGGTTTCCGCCCTGGCCGGTGAACTTGCCGGTGTTGACGTCGACCACGGTCATGGCCTCGGTCCGGTCGATCACCAGCGAACCTCCGCTGGGCAGCCAGACCTTGCGCTCCATCGCCTTGGCGATCTGCTCGTCGATCCGGTAGGCGGCGAAGACGTCACTGCCGTCCTCCCACCGGGAGAGCCGGTCGGCCAGGTGCGGAGCGACATAGCGGACGTATTCGTCGACCGTCTCCCACACGTCGCCCGCCACGACCAGCGAGGTGAAGTCCTCGTTGAAGACGTCACGGACCACCCGGACGGTCAGGTCGGGCTCGGAGGACAGCAGCTCCGGCGCGCTGGCCGACTTGGCCTTGCGCTGGATGTTCTCCCACTGGGCCGACAGCCTGGCCACGTCACGGCCGAGCTCCTCCTCCGACGCGCCCTCGGCGGCCGTGCGGACGATGACCCCGGCGTTCTCCGGCATCACCTTCTTCAGAATGCTCTTGAGGCGGGTGCGCTCCTTGTCGGGGAGCTTGCGGCTGATGCCGGTCATCGAGCCGTCGGGCACGTAGACCAGGTAACGGCCGGGGAGGCTGATCTGCGAGGTGAGCCGGGCGCCCTTGTGCCCGATCGGGTCCTTGGTGACCTGCACCAGCACCGACTGGCCGGACTTCAGCGCCACCTCGATCCGCTTGGGCTGGCCCTCCAGCCCGGCGGTGTCGAAGTTGACCTCACCGGCGTACAGCACCGCGTTGCGGCCCTTGCCGATGTCGACGAACGCCGCCTCCATGCTCGGCAGCACGTTCTGCACCTTGCCGAGGTAGACGTTGCCCACATAGGACTGGCTCGCCTCACGGTTGACGTAGTGCTCGACGAGGACGCCGTCCTCCAGCACCGCTATCTGGGTCCGGCCACCGGTGCGGCGCACCACCATCATGCGCTCGACGGACTCCCGGCGGGCCAGGAACTCCGACTCGGTGATGATCGGCGGACGCCTCCGGCCGAGCTCGCGGCCTTCCCGGCGGCGCTGCTTCTTGGCCTCCAGGCGGGTCGAGCCGCGCACGCTCTGCACCTCGTCCGCCGAGGTGCTGCGCCCGGCGCGGGGCGCGCGGATCCGGACCACCGTGTTCGGCGGATCGTCCTGGACCTCGCCCGCCTCCTCGGTGCCCCTGCGGCGGCGACGGCGACGGCGACGGGAACTGCCGCCCTCCGCGTCCTCGTCGTGCTCGGCCTCGGGCGCCGCCGTGTCCTCGGACTGCTCGGAGTCGTCGTCCTCGGTCTCGTCCAGCTCACGCGTCTTGCCCCGGCCGCGGCCGCCCCTGCGGCGGCGGCGACGGCGGCCACCGGCCTCGTCGTCGCCGTCGGTGTCGTCGTCCTCGGGCTCCTCGGCGGTCTCCGCCTCGACCTCGGCGGGCTCCGGCTCGGGCTGCGCCACAGGCTGCTGCGCCGGGGCCGGACGGACGGCGGGCTGCTCGGCCCGGTAGGGATCGGGTGCCTGGAACAGCGGCTGGAACACCGCCGCCGGCGCCTGGAAGGTCACCGAGGGGACCTCGGCGCGGTCCTGGACCGACAGCCCGAACGGGTCGACGAACAGCCCCGGCCGCTCTTCGGTGACGTCCTCACCGGCGGGCTCGTCGTCCAGCGCCTCGTCGGCGGGCATCGTCAGCAGCAGCGCCGCCGCGACCTCCTCGGCCTCGGCCGTGCTGATGTCGACGATCGGCTCCGCCGCGACCGGCGGCGCCTCCTGCTGGACGGCCTTCTTGCGGGTACGGCTGCGCTTGACCGGCGCGGGCGCCTCCTCCGCCGTCGGCTCGGCGGCCGGCACGGGGCTGTCCTGCGCCACCGGCGCGGGGGTCTCCTCGGCGGCGGGCGCGGCGGCCTCGGGGGCCGGCTCGGGCTCCGCCTTCTTGGCGCGGCTGCGCCGGGTGGTGGTCGTGGCGGCGGTCGTGGCCGCCTTGCGCCGGGTGGCGCGCTTGGGCGCCGTCTCCTGAGCCGCCTCCGGCTCGGGCGCCGTCTCCTGGACCGCTTCCGGCTCGGGCGCCGTGGTCACCGCCGCCGGGGCCTCCGGCTCCGGCGCGGAAGGCCGCTCCACGGCCGCCGCCACCGGCGGGGCGGTCTCCGGCTCCTCCGGCGGAGGTCCGGCGGGCCGGCTTGCGGCCCGCCGACGGCGTGTCGGCTGTGTCTGTTCTGTCATATCCCCGCCGGGGCCATTGGCCCCGACGTTGGGCTCGTTGTCGAGCATGCGGGCGCTCTCCCGTCAGCTCCCGGGCGCGTCTCCGCGCCGCACAGGAGCTCTCGTCTCTCGCTGTACGCCGGGCCTGGGCCCGGCGCCAAGTCCTATAGGTCGCCGCCGACGTACGGGCCCACCGGTTCCGTTTCGCCGCCGCGCGTAGTGTCGCGGTCAAGGTCGAACGGATCGGCGGGCTTACCGGTGCGCACGTCCAGCGGTCCCTGCGCCAGCCTGGTCACCTCGGGGGGCACCGGCGGCGCGAAGTCAGCCACAAGTCGCAGTCCAGTAAGAACGTCGTCGGGTCGAACGGCAGGAGTTGCGTGCCGTACAACCATGCGAAGTATGACACATGGCTGACTGGACGCCTGACCTGCTGTTGTCTCAGTTCCCTCAATAACCCCGAGGCTCAGCACCGCCTCACGCGCGTCGAAGCGGCGCGGCCCCTTCTTGGTGAGGCGCTCCACCTCGACTCGCTCGGTGGTGAGAAACCGCTCGACCGCCACCCCGGCGAGGGCGGGGTCGGCCTCCGGGAGCCGCACCTCCCACGCAGAGCACTCCAGCCGGTCGGCCAGGCTCCCGGCGCCCGCCTCGACGACGTCGAGCACGTCGAGACCGTGCGGGAGCGAGGTGTCCAGGGCGGCATGGAGCCGGCCGGGGTCACACTCGCGCGTCACGGCGATCTCGAGGTATTCGGCCTCGCTGGCGACTCCGGTGGGTGCGGCCGCGCCCACGTAGGAGATTCTGGGGTGGGGTGAGAAGCCCGCGCTGAACGCCACCGGCACGTCGGCGCGCCGGACCGCGCGTTCCACGGCCCGGGAGATGTCACGGTGGCTGGTGAAGCGCAGGCGTCCGCGCTTGGCGTAGCGGACACGCAGGCGCTGCACCACGGGCGCGGGCGGAGGCCCATCAGGAGCGGGTTTCAGGGTGGTGTCGTCCTTCCCAAGTCGTGGTCGTCAGTTCAGGATAGGCCGTGCTCACGCACGGCCTATCTCAGACAACCGTCAGTGGCAGCAGCTTCTTCCCCGTCGGCCCGATCTGGATCTCGGTGCCCATGGTGGGGCAGACGCCGCAGTCGTAGCACGGGGTCCAGCGGCAGTCCTCGACCTCGACGTCGCTGACGGCGTCCTGCCAGTCCTGCCAGAGCCATTCGCGGTCGAGACCGGCGTCGAGGTGGTCCCAGGGCAGCACCTCGTTCTCCTCGCGCTCACGCGTGGTGTACCAGTCGACGTCGACGCCGACCTTGGCCGCGGCGTCCATCCAGCGCTGGTAGGAGAAGTGCTCGCTCCAGCCGTCGAACCGGCCGCCGTCCTCCCAGACGGCCCGGATGACCTTGCCCACCCGGCGGTCGCCCCGGGAGAGCAGGCCCTCCACGATCGAGGGCTTGCCGTCGTGGTAGCGCAGGCCGATGGCCCTGCCGTACTCCCGGTCACCGCGCAGGGCGTCCTTCAACGCCTTGAGCCGGTGGTCCACCGTCTCGTGGGCGGCCTGGGCCGCCCACTGGAACGGGGTGTGCGGCTTGGGCACGAAACCGCCGATGGAGACCGTGCAGCGGACGTCACGCGACCCGGTGGCCTCGCGACCCGCCTTGATGACCTTCTTGGCCAGGTCCGCGATGCCCAGGACGTCGGCGTCCTCCTCCGATGTTGGCCGGGATCGCCAGCGTCGTGTAGACGAGGATCGGCGCGGTGAGGTTGGGCAGGATCTCCTTCAGCAGGATGTGCGCTCCCATGGC
>NZ_JBSFPS010000451.1:0-4230 GCF_053588315.1 Streptosporangium sp. NPDC003464
TGCTCATCGACCGGCTGCTGCCCGAGCAGCTCGGCTATGAGAAGTCGCTGCTGGCGGCCCTGGACGCGGAGCGGCAGGGGGAGCTGGCCGACCTTCTCGGCGAGCTGCTGCTCCTGCTCGAAGGCCGGCTGGGCGCCCGCCAGCTCTGACCACGCCGGCCCGGTGCCCGGCCCCGTGTGGGGAGAGCGCGCGGCGGTACGCACCCGGCCGTCACGGACCCGCCCGCGCCCCCCGTCACGGTCGCGGGGCTCGGCCGTGGTTGAGGTCGATGACGCAGAAGCGGTTGCCCTCGGTGTCGGCGAGGACGACGAAGTCGGGGTCGTCCGGATAGAGGTCCCAGTCGACCCGTTCGGCGCCGAGGGACAGCAGCCGCTCCACCTCGGCGCTCTGGTCCTCGGTGTGCAGGTCGATGTGGACGCGCGGGTGTTCCTGCAGGGGGGTCCGGCTGAGATCCAGCGCCAGCGCGGTGCCGGGGCCGTCGGCCGGCTCCAGCACGATCCAGTCGTCCTTCGACTCGCTCTCGCGGGTGACATAGCGCAGTGCCCGGCTCCAGAAGGCGGCCGCCCGCCGCACGTCGGCGGCGCCCAGCACGATCATCCCGATGTTCAGCATGGGGTGATTGTGGCACGGGCCGGCTCCGTGCCGGCGGCCGCTCCCGGAGGGTCAGACGGGCAGGCCGAGGAAGGCGGCGCTGCAGCGCATGGAGTGGTCGAAGGCGGGGCCCGGGTCGAGGATCGTGTTGTTGAACTGGCCGAACAGCTCGAAGTTGAGCCAGCCGAACAGGCCGGTCCAGACGATCAGGGCGCGGACGATCACGTCGTCGGGGACGTCGGGGATGACGGCGCGCACGTTGGCGGCGTCCCCGCTGAAGGAGGCCGGCGCGGGCGGGCAGATGTCCGGCGGGTTCAGGGCCCCCGCCCGGTGGGCGTCGGCGACGAGCCGGCCGTAGACGATCGTGTCGCGGACCGCCGCGGCGACGGTGTCCTGCGGCGCCTGGTATCCGGGTACGGGCGAGCCGTACAGCAGGGCGTACTCGTGCGGATGGGCCAGCGCCCAGTCCCGTACGGCGTGGCAGAGCGCCAGCCACCGGCCGGTGTGGTCCTCGCGCGGGCAGAGCGCCTCGGCGTTCTCCACGGCCTCGCCGACGGCGTTGTAGCCGTCGATGATCAGGGCTGTGAGCAGGTCGTCCCGGGAGGGGAAGTAGCGGTAGATCGCCGAGGACACCATGCCCATCTCGCGGGCGACCGCGCGGAGGGACAGGCCGCCCGCGCCTTCGGTGGCCAGGTGCCTGCGGGCGATGTCGGTGATCTCACGGGTCAGCTCGGCCCGGACCCGTTCCCGTGCTGTGCGGCTTGAGCTCATGCCCGGAACCTTATCAGAGCACTGAAAAAAAATAAGAGCACTGCTCTTGACGAGCTGCGCTCTTTGGCGAGAGCATTGCTCTCAGAACGGAACGTCACTCTCCAAGGAGCCCCCCGATGCTGTCTCTGGCCAAGAACACCAACCTCCTCGTCATGTTCCTGCTGGAGCTGGGTGTTCTCGCCTCGGTCGGCTACTGGGGGTTCACCGTCGGCCAGAGCCTGCTGGTGAAGCTGCTCCTCGGGCTCGGCGCCCCGGCGCTGTTCATCGCCGTCTGGGCGGTCTTCGGCGCGGCCAACGGCGCCACGATCCCGCTCACCGGGGCCGCCCGGGTCCTCCTGGAGGTCCTGTGGTTCGGTGGCGGCGCCGCCGCACTGGTCATGGCCGGCCGGCTCACCCCGGGGATCGTCTTCGCCGCCGTCTACGTCGTCAACGCCGTCCTGCGGCTCGTCTGGAACCAGTGAACCCCGGGCCTGCCGGGCCCGGCCGCGTCACCATCGACGAAGGGAAGAACCATCATGGGCAAGCACGTCATCGCGGGAGCCGGTCAGGTCGGCTCCGAGGTCGCCCGGTTGCTGGCCGGCCAGGGACACGAGGTCGTCCTCGTCAGCCGCTCGGGGTCCGGCCCCGACCTGCGGGGGATCCGCAAGGTGGCGGCCGACGCCGCCGACCGGGAGCGGATGACCGCCCTGACCAAGGGGGCCGACGCGCTCCACAACTGCGTCAACCCGCCCTACAACCGCTGGGCGCAGGACTGGCCGCCGATCGCGGAGTCGCTGCTGGCCACCGCCGAGGTCACCGGCGCGGGATACGTCATCCTGGGCAACCTCTACGTCTACGCCGCGCCCGAGCGGCCGATGCGGGAGAGTGACCCGCTCACGCCGCCCAGCGTCAAGGGCGGGATCCGGGCCCGCATGTGGCGGGAGGCCCTGGCCGCGCACGAGGCGGGACGGGTCCGGGTGACGGAGGTGCGCGGGTCCGACTACTTCGGTCCCGGCTGCCTCGACCAGGCGCACCTGGGCGACAGGTTCGTCCCCCGGCTCCTGGCCGGCAGGCCGGTCCGCTACATCGGCGACCCCGCCCAGCCGCACAGCTGGACCTACGTGCCCGACGTGGCCCGCGCCCTGGTGACGGCCGCGACGGACGGGCGGGCCTGGGGGCGGGCGTGGCACGTCCCGACGGCCGGGGAGATGACGGCGCACCAGGTCGCCGAGCGCATGTGCGCGCTGGCCGGCGTCCCGAACCCGGGGGTCAAGGTCATGCCGCACTGGGTCGTCCGTACCGCGGGCGCCTTCTCGCCCATGCTCGGCGAGCTGGAGGAGCTGCGCTACCAGTTCGTCCGGCCCTTCGTGCTCGACTCCACCGACTTTCAGGCCACCTTCGGCGTGGCCCCGACCCCGATGGACGAGGCGCTGGCCGCGACGGTCGCGTGGTGGCGCGAGCGCCTGGCCAGCGCGGCCTAGGCCGTACGCTCTCAGCATGAAGACCGCTGTGATCGGCCTCGGTGACATCGCGGAGAAGGCGTATCTCCCCGTCCTCTCCACGCTGCCCGGCCTCGACCTCCACCTGTGCACGCGCAACCGCGACACGCTCGACCGCCTGGGTGACGCCTACCGGATCGGGCACCGTTCCACCTCGGTGGAGGAGGTGCTCGCGGCCGGGGTCGAGGCGGCCTTCGTGCACGCCGCCACGGGCGCCCACGTGAAGATCGTCGAGCCGCTGCTCCGGGCCGGCGTCCACGTCTACCTGGACAAGCCGATCGCCTACACCCTGGCCGAGTCCGAGCGTCTGGTACGGCTGGCGCACGAGGTGGAGCGGTCGCTGCTCGTCGGGTTCAACCGCCGCAGGGCGCCCTCCTACGCGGCCCTGCTGGATCTGCCCCGCCATCTGGTGGTGATGCAGAAGAACCGCAGGGGCCTGCCGGAAGACCCGCGGACCGCGATCTTCGACGACTTCGTCCACGTCGTCGACACCCTCAGATACCTGGTGCCCGGGCAGGTCGAGCAGACCGGGATCCGGACCCGGGTCAGGGACGGGCTGCTGGAGCACGTGACGCTGGAGCTGTCCGGTGCCGGCTTCACCGCCTTCGGCATCATGAACCGGGTGAGCGGCGCCACCGAGGAGACCGTCGAGGTCATGGGGGACGACGTCAAACGCCGGGTGGTCAACATCGCCGACGTGACCGACTACGCCGGGGCGGAGACGCTGACCCGGCGCGGCGACTGGATCCCGGTCGCCCGCCAGCGCGGCATCGAGCAGCTCTGCCTGGAGTTCCTCGGCGCGGTCCGCTCCGGCACCCTGATCGGCGCCGACGACGCCCTGGCCACCCACGCGATCTGCGAGGACATCGTCCGCGCCTGCGCGGTGTAGGTCCCGGGACGGGCCGTCAGTGACCCATGGAGGCGCCTCCGTCCACCGGGATGACGGCGCCGGTGATGTACGAAGCCCGCGGGGAGGCCACGAAACGCACGGCCTCCGCGATCTCCTCCGGGCTCGCCATCCTCCGCAGCGGGATCTGCGCGCACATCTCGGCGATGCGCTTCTCGGGGAGTCCGGAGGTCATGTCGGTGTCCGTGAGGCCGGGGGCGATCACGTTCACCGTGATCCCCCGGCTGCCGAACTCCCAGGCGAGGGAGCGCGCGAATCCGATCAGGCCGGCCTTCGAGGCGGCGTAGTTGCTCTGCCCCTGCTCGCCCCGCAGGCCCACCGACGACGAGACGAACACGATCCGCCCCCGCTTGGCCCGGAGCATCTTCGGTGCCACCTGCCTGACCACGCGGAAGGCCCCTTTGAGGTTGGCGTCGAGGGTGGCCTCGAAGTCCTCCTCGCCCATTCGCAGGAGCAGCTTGTCCCGGGTGATGCCGGCGTTGG
>NZ_JBSFPS010000452.1:0-4219 GCF_053588315.1 Streptosporangium sp. NPDC003464
GTGCGACGTCTTCGACTTCGACTTCACCCAGCCGACGCTGCTGCTGATCGGCCCGGCACGGAGCCGGGGGCCGTCGCGGGGAGATCGGGGTACGGCCGGCTTCCCCGGCCGGCCGTACGCCCGCGGGCCGGTCAGTGGACCGGGTCCGCGTCCTCGCGCGCCTGCCTGGGCAGGAGGAAACCGGCCAGGAAGGTCAGCGCGACCATCCCGGCGACGACCCAGAAGGTGCTCTGCGCGGCGGCGGTCGGGTCGCCGTCCATCGCGCCGAAGAAGACGGTGCCGAGCAGGGCCACCCCGAGCGCCGCGCCGACCTGCTGGAGCGCGGTGAGCGTGCCGGAGGCGGAGCCGGTCTCGTGCGGCTCGACCCCGGCCAGCGCGATCTCGAAGTAGGGGCCCATGATCAGCCCGGACCCCAGGCCGGTGACGAGCAGGGCCGGGGCGAGCAGCCAGGGGCTGACCTCGGGGCCGAGGAGCAGCAGGAGGGCGACGACACCGGCCGTCATGATCACGGCGCCCGCGTGCAGCACCCGGCGGCCGTGCCTCCTGACCGCCTGCATGGCGCCCATGCCGATGATCATGCCCACGGAGAGCGGGACGCCGGCCAGGCCGGCCTTCAGCGGGGTGTAGCCGAGGCCGAGCTGGGTGTAGAGGTTGAAGACGAGGCCGAACCCGCTGAAGGCGGAGAAGTAGATCGTTCCGGTGAACATGCCGCCGATGAACGCGCGCTTGCGGAACAGGCTCGGCGCGATCAGCGGGTCGCCGCCCCTGCGGTTGCGGCGCGACTCGTACCAGCCGAAGAGCGCGAACACCGCCATGGAGCCGGCCATCATCACGAACGTCCACGCCGGCCAGCCGTGCTCGCGGCCCTGGACCAGCGGGAAGACGATCAGCAGCGAGCCGAGGGAGGCCAGGAGCGCGCCGGGGAGGTCGAGCCGGAGGGCCCGGGCCGGGCGGCCGGTGGGCAGGAACCTCATCGCGGCCAGCACCGTGACCAGGCCGATCGGCAGGTTGATCAGGAAGATCATGCGCCAGCCGGTGCCGAACAGGTCGGCGTCGACCAGCCAGCCCGCCAGGATCGGCCCGCCGATCGCGGACAGTCCCATGATCGGGCCGAACGCGCCGAAGGCCACCTGGAGCTCCTTGGGCGGGAACATCTCCTTCATCATGCCGAGCCCCTGCGGGACCATGGCGGCGCCGAACAGGCCCTGGACCACGCGGGCGGCGATCACGGTCTCCGGCGAGACGGAGATCGCGCAGAGCAGCGAGCCGATCACGAAGCCGGCCGCGCCGATGAGGAACATCCGCTTGCGGCCGACGATGTCGCCCAGGCGCCCGCCGGTGAGCAGGCCGGCGGTCATGGCCAGCGTGTAGGCCACCCCGAGCCACTGGATCATCGAGGTCCCGCCGCCGAGGTCGGCCTGCATCGTCGGGCCGGCGATGTTGGTGACGGTGGCGTCGAGGAGCTCCATCACGGAGCCGGCGAGGATCACGAAGAGCGCCGGCCAGCGCCACCTGTACGGCGCGGGCCCGGTGGCCTCCGCTGCCTCAACCGGGCGGATGTCGAGGGTGGTCATTGCTCCTCCAGAGCCTGTCGTTCGGGGGATGCGTGAACGCTGCGGGGGGTCGCGGGAAGAGGTTCCGCGATCGCGCGGGCCATTGAATGGAACTGTTTGTTCCGTTCCACAATAGCAGAACGGAATGCTTCATTCCAGATTTCCCTGAGAGGTGTCCGGTCCTACCGACCGGACGTCCCGCTCCGGATCCCCGCCGCGGTCACATGGACCACGCTAGGGTTCTTGTAGGTCATCTCCTGGCCTAGATGACCAGCTCGCGGAGGATTTGTGGGACGGGTGTTCGAGGACTCCGAGGACTTCGAGGACTCCAGGGACTCCGAGGATGAGGACGCCTGACGGTCCCGGCCGGGATGCGCCCGCGGGCACTCAGGGCCTCCCGCCTGCGGGTCGGGGCGCTCGGGACCTCACACCTGCCGGTCAACCGGGACAGTTGCCGGTCAGCCGGTCAGCCCATCAACCGGTCAGCCCGTCAGCGGTCAGCCCGTCAGCGGTCAGTCGGTCAGTCGGGCAGTTCGGGAAGGGTCAGCCCCAACGCGGCCGCCAGGTCCACTGTTCTGCGGGGTGTCGAGCACTGCCTGGCCAGGCTGGTCTGGTCGAGGCGGCCGTTACGGGCTTGGAACAGGCACTGCGCGGCGGGATGCCGTCGCAGCTCGTCCGTGGTGAGCTCGGCGGCGGCGCGGTGCGCCGCGGCTACCAGGGCGGGGAACGACGACCGCAGATCCGCGGCCCACCTCTCGACCGTCTCCAGCCAGCCGCGTGTGGCGGCGTCGGGTGCCGAGGAGAACCGCGTGATCGTCGTGGTCAGCTCCGACCAGGTGAATCCGTGCCAGGGCTTGGACTTCAGGACGGGCAGCTGCCACCGGCGCTTGACGATCGACCAGTGATCCGCGCGCGCCTCCACCGAGTGGACCGTGAATCCCGGCACGCACAGCGCGGTCAGGTTCCAGCCATGGCAGGCGCCGGTGTCCAGGCCGAAGACCCTGCCGTCGCGGATCATCGGCTCACGCCCGGTCACATGGTGGCCGACGACGACCGGCTTGGCGTCGGTGTAGTGGTCGTGCCAGTGGCTGTCCGGGAACAGCGCGGTGAGCTCCCGTTCGCCGCTGGTCGAGCCGCAGAGGATTTCCTCTCTCTGCTCGGCCGGCGGAATTCCGGGCAGCATCGCGGCGTGGACGACGCGGACATGCTCGTTCTCGAAGAAGTACGGCAGCGTCCGCATCCAGCGGACCGTTTCGGCGTAGCGCTCGCCCAGCTGTAAGCGCGTGATCTCTTGCGCGTAGGAGAAGATCCCGCGCACGTGCTTGCGCTCGTGGTTGCCCATGACCACGACCGAGTTCGGGCGCTCGCGGAAGAACCTGACCACCTCGCCGGGCGCTGGACCGCGGTCGACCAGGTCGCCGACGCTGACCAGCAGGTCGTCCGGACGGAGATTCACTTCCTGGAGCAGTTCGAGCAGTTCGTCGAAGCAGCCGTGGATGTCGCCGATGATGACGGTACGCCGCACCCCGGTGAGCCTAGGCAGCCACCGGTCCGGTGGGCAAAGGATTATCCGGGGTGGCCTCCCCCGGCCGGTGCGATCGCCGGCCGTCATCGACGCCGCCCGGCACGAATGCCCGGGCTCCCGCCCACCGCCGCGGCGGGCGGGTCACTTCGGGCGCAGCGAGGTGAGCAGCAGGTCGGCGAAGTGCTCCCCGATCTCGGCGCCGGACAGCGCCCCCTCCGGGCTGTACCAGGTGCCCAGGTGGTGGACCGAGCCGAAGAAGTCAACGACCATCTCGGCCGGGGTGTCGCTCCTGGCTCCGCCGACAAGCGAGCCCGATCAGGCGCCAGCATACCTACCCATCAAGGAGGACTCATGCAAGGACGTTGGAGGAGAACGTCGGTCGTCGTAGTCGCGAGTGCGATCGCCGGGGGCGCTGTCACCGGGCCGGTGTCCGCCGCCACGTCGGCGTCCGTCACGGCCGCGTCAGCGAGCTGCGGCAAGTCCGTGGCCTTCCCGAGCGGGGCTTTTATCCGGTCCGCGAGATCACGTTCAAGGGCCGCACGCTGTGGCTGCGTAACGTGAGGCTCACCGACTACTCCTATGCCTACATCAAGAGCGGCTACCGCGCCGGTGACCTCGTCACGGTGCACCGCTCGAAAAACGGCGGGAAGACCTGGAAGAACTGCGGTCCGTTCACACGGGACCACTCCAATCAACAGCCCAATTAGCACGTGTGGATGCGCGCCTGCATCGGTGTGAGAGTCAGTGGCGCGCTCAGGAGCAAGTGCACGGGTTGGTATTACGACAAGGGCTGACACGTCCTCAAACAGCTATCTGGGGAGACTTGGCTTCTCCGTCCGCCCATACTCCCCTACGGCGACGTGGCCAGGATCGACGATCCTGGCCACGGGCTGAGACGGCTTCCGCGTTTGCCCGCTCTGTCCGCGTACACGAAATTATTCACGGATTGATGTGGTAATAACGACTCAATTAGCTTATGTATCGAATTTAGTGGAGGTCTTTACGAATAGGGCGAGTTTAAATTAGCCTTGCCGCTGGAGCCGTCACCTTCCACGGACTGAGCTGGAGTCCAGCGCCCTCATGACCCATCCGTCACCCGCGCCCTCGCCCACCTCCCAGCCGCCCCCCGCCGTCCGACCGG